>CAYUUB010000238.1:0-3870 GCA_964447725.1 uncultured Oscillospiraceae bacterium | reverse complement strand
GATTGAAATTCCATGCGCTTACCTCCTTTCCAGCGACTGCGCGGCCGCAAACACACGGTCGAGATCGGCCGGCAGCTCCCGTATCAGGCCCGCCTTGCCGAGCGCGTGATTCACCGCGCAGATCACCGCGCCCGCGCCGGGTTCGGTTGCCGGTTCGCCGAGCGAGCGCCCGCCGAACGCGCTGCGCGGGTCGTAATGCTCGTCCAGCAGCGCCTCATTATCGTCCGGCACGTCCAGCACGGTCGGCAGCAGGTAATCCTCCAGATTAAGGTTCTTCAGCGCCGTGGTTTTCCTGTTCAGCCCGACGTTTTCCGTCAGCGCCATGCCCTGCGCCATCGCAAGCCCGCCGTAGATCTGGCCCTGCGCCATAGCCGGGTTGATTGCGCGGCCCATATCGTGGCAGCCGACCATTTTGAGCACGTCTACCTTGCCGGTGTCGAGATCGACTTCGACCTCCGCGGCATGGCAGGAATACGTATAGGTATAAAACGGTTCGCCGTATCCCTTCTCTTCGTCCCAGGGGACCTTCGGCACAACGTAAGTGCCGACCGCGATCGGCGTAATGCAAAGATGGTAGCAGATGCGCGCCGCTTCGGCGAACGAAATATCGACGTCCGCAAACTTCACGCGGTCGTCCTTGAACACGATGCCATCCGTCGGTTTGTCGTAATAGCGACCGAGCCCTTCCGCCATAATGGCGTGTACCCTTTCGCTTGCGTCCTTCAGCGCTCCGCCTCCGAGCATCGTACTTCGGGATGCGATGCACGCGCCGGTCACCGGGCAACGCGACGTGTCCGTGTGCCCGAGGCAGATGCGTTCAAACGCAACGCCCATGCCTTCTGCAACCATCTGCGACTGGCAGGTGCGAAGGCCCTGCCCAAGCTCCGTTAAGCCGAGGTCCACGTTGACGCTTCCGTCCTCAAGCACCTCGATATATGCGCGCGCAACGTCGAATCCGTTGCCGTCCGCGCCGATGCTTGCGCCGCGCATGCTCACGGCAATGCCGACGCCGCGGCGGATACGCCGCCCGTCCTTGTTTTGCTTGCTGTACAGCGCAAACTTCCGGTCGAAGTCCAGCGCTTCGGCCGCCTTGTCCATGACGGAGCGGATGCTGACTTCATGGAAATCCATGACGTGTCCGCAGGCGGTGGTGTCGCCGTTTTTGAGAAGGTTTTTCCTGCGGAATTCCGTCGGCGACATGCCGAGCTTTTCCGCCAGTTCGTTCATGGCGTTCTCCATGGCGTAAATTGCCTGCGGCGTGCCGAAACCGCGCATCGATCCCGTATGTACGTTGTTCGTCAAAACGCTGGTCGCGTTGTAGTCGACGTTTTCAACCCGGTACGGCCCGGGGCCGAGCGTCGCGGTCTTGTACATGACCGCCGGCGACATGTTGATATACGCGCCCGCATCACCGATGGCTTCCACCTGCATGGCGGTCAGCGTCCCGTCTTTTTTTGCGCCGAGGTGGATATCAAACTCGATCGGATGGCGTTTGTAACTTTCCCGAATGGACTCCTCCCGCGTGAGCGTGTACTGTGCGGGACGCCCTGTCTTCAGCGCGACCAGCGCGGTGCGCACCGCGATCGCTTCCGCCGTCTCGATCTTTCCGCCGAACGAACCACCGATGATAGCCGGCTTTATAATCACCTGCGCCATCGGGACGTTGAGCATGCGGGAAACGGAAATGCGGACGTTGTACGGCGCCTGCATGGAACCGAGTATCGTCACTTCGCGCCGCATCCTGTCGGGAATCGCGGTTACGGATTCCGGTTCCAGGTACGCGTGCTCGACAAATCCGGTTTTATAGTCGGTCGAGATCGTTACTTCCGCTTCCTTCAGCGCATCCTTTGCGTTTCCTTTTCTTACATGGACGTTGCCGCAGATATTGTTCGGATATTTCGGATTGACCGCGACGTCCGCCTTCATCGCCTGCCGCGGAGACGAAAGTATTTCGAGCTCCTCGTATTCCGCGGTGACAAGCTCCGCCGCCGCGTTCGCCTGCGCCTGCGTTTCCGCGGCGACGACGGCGATCACGTCGCCGAGGTATCGCGTTTTGTCGCAGACCAGCGCGTACTGGTCCACGTAAATTTCGCCGAACATCTTTTCGCCCGGGATGTCCGCGCCGGTGACAACGCATACGACGCCGTCCGCTTTTTCCGCTTTTTCCTTATTTACTTTGATGAGCTTTGCATGCGGATGCACCGCATATACGCCCTTGCAGTAAACCATACCCGGCAGGCGGACGTCCGCGCCGTATTCGGCGCGTCCGGTCACCTTGGCGCGTGCGTCTATTCGGGCAAGCGCCTTGCCGATCGGTTTTGTTTCCATATCGGGTTCCTCCTTGTCTGAACGTGATTCAAAAAATCATTGTGCCGTATGTAATTTCGTCGTCCTCTGTTTTCATTGTAACTATTTTCATGAATATTGTCCATATGATTTTTGACTTGATAAAGGGTTTTCTTGCCTTTTCGCGGCATTTTTACCTGTATTCGTTGTGTATTGCGCTTGATATGGCATCTCCACCGTGATAAAATATGGTTGAACTTAGAATCGTTCGCTCGTTTCTCGTAACCGTTTACAATTCTTTTTCAGGAGGCTTTCATATGCAACTAATCGTGAAAAACGCAAAACTGAGGGATCGCGAAGCGTTGGCCGACATCGCCGTCGACGGCGGCAGGATCATCGAAATTTCGGACCATATATCCGCGCAGGCGGACAAAACGATCGACGCGGGCGGCGCGCTCGTCACGCCGAGCTTCGTGGATCCGCACATTCATCTGGACAAGGTCAATATCTTCGACGTCGTGCGGAAAAACGTGTCCGGCACTTTAAAGGAAGCGATCGAAATCATCTGGGACAAAAAGCGCGTCTATACGACCGAAGATATCGTGGAGCGCAGCGAGGACGTTCTGCTCAAAGCGCTGAAAAACGGCACGCTTGCCATGCGCTCGCATGTCGACGTCGACACCATCGGCGGGCTGAAGCCGCTCGAGGGCGTCAAGGCGCTGCGCGAAAAATATAAGCACGTGATGGATTTGCAGCTCGTCGCGTTCCCGCAGGAGGGCATTGTAAAAGATCCCGGCTGCGAAAAGCTGATGTGGGAAGCCATGCGGCAGGGCGCGGACGTCGTCGGTGGCATGCCGGCCAACGAAAACTGTCCGGACGACAGCCGCGAGCATGTGCGCATCTGTTTCGATATCGCGGAAAAGTTCGACGCGGATATCGATATGCACGTGGACGAAACGGACGATCCGTTTTTCCGCACGCTCGAAATGGTCGCCGACGAGGCGCTCAAGCGCGGCTGGATCGGCCGCGTCACCGCCGGGCACACCTGCGCGCTTGCGGCATACGACGACCATTACGCAAAATACGTGATCGACAAATGCGTAAAAGCGCAGATCCGTTTCATCACGAATCCGGTCACGAACCTGCTGCTGCAGGGGCGGCTGGACAAACAGCCCATCCGCCGTGGCATCACGCGCGTCAAGGAACTGATGGAAGCGGGCCTGCTCGTCAGCTTCGGCCAGGACTGCGTGAAGGACACCTTCTACCCCTACGGCAGCGCGGACATGCTGCAGGTTGCGAACGTCACCGCTCACGCGGCGCAGATGAGCCTGCCGCCGGAGATCGAAGCGGTTTACGATATGATTACCACGACCGCCGCCGAGATCATCAAGCTTGAGGATTACGGCCTTGCCGTCGGCAAAAAAGCCAATCTCGTCGTCGTCAACGCAAAGGACGCGCGCGACGCGATCCGCCTTACGCCGGAACGGCTCTATGTGATCCGCGAAGGCAAAGTCGTTGCAAAAACCACGGTGCAGACCGATCTCGCTATCTAACTGCATACAAAAAAAGCAGGGGCATTCCCCC
>CAYUUB010000237.1:0-3873 GCA_964447725.1 uncultured Oscillospiraceae bacterium | reverse complement strand
AAAAGCACTATGAAGGCACGCCCGCGGCGCAGAGCATGAACACGGTCGCGTTCGTCACGGCGGACTATCCGGCGGTGTTCATCACCTGCGGGGACGAAGACCCGTTCATCACGCAGGCGGACGAAATGCTGGACGTGCTGGAAGCAAACGGGATCGACGCGACCGCATACCTGCCGACGTCCGGACAAACGAAGCTCCGGCACGAATACCAGCGCGACCTGAAAACGGACGAAGGAATCGAGGCGATGGAGCGGCTTGCGCAGTTTTTGTCCGCGCACTGCGAATAACGGCCTTAAGCCGGATGTTTCACCATAGAACGCGGCGTGCGCGTCGCCCGAAACAAAGGATAAAACAGGCATAATTTGCGAAAAAACGGACCGGCCGATTTTGAAGATCGGCCGGCCTTTTTTCTGTTGCCTGCAAGCTTCTGCCCGCCGTTAGCTATCGTCCGGCTCGTCGTCGGACGCGTCCGACGCGAGCGGGGAAGCGTCCAGCGCGCCGAAGATCGCGTCCGTGCTGCTTTCGTCGAGCTGCTCCACCGCGCGCAGGTTGCGCGTAATCGCGCGCGTGCGCGTGCCGATGAGCTGTTCGAGGTCGCTGTCCGCCTGCTGGAGGTGCCTGCGGGAGTTTGCAAGGACGTTGCTGAATTTATGGAATTCCGTCTTGACCGCGCCGAGCACGCGCCAGACTTCGCTGCTGCGCTTTTGAATCGCGAACGTGCGGAAGCCCATCTGCAGGCTGTTGAGCATCGCCGCCATCGTGGAAGGGCCGGCGATGTTGACGCGGCACGTGCGCTGCAGTTCCTCGACCAGGCCGCGATTGACGACCTCCGCGTACAGCCCCTCGAAGGGGAGGAACATGATCGCAAAATCCGTCGTGTTCGGCGGATCGAGGTATTTGTCCCGGATCTTCGCGGCCTCCTGCTTGATGCGCTGGGTCAGCGCGGTGATCGCCGCGCCGACCGCCTCCGGCGAGCCGGATTCGTATGCGTCCTGCAGGTTGGAATACAGGTCGGCGGGGAATTTCGAGTCGATCGGCAGCAGGACGGGCGCGCCGTCGTCCGTCGGCAGTTTGACGGCGTATTCCACGCGGTCGGAGCTGCCCGACTTGGTCGCAACGTTGGTTTCGTACTGCTCCGGCGCGAGGATCTCCTCCAGGATCGCGCCGAGCTGGATTTCGCCGAGGATGCCGCGCGTTTTCACGTTGGACAGCACCTTCTTGAGGTCGCCGACGCCGTTGGCCAGCGTCTGCATTTCGCCAAGGCCCTTGTAGACCTGCTCAAGCCGCTCGCTGACCAGCTTGAAGGACTGCGCGACCTTGGATTCCAGCGTCTTTTGCAGCTTTTCATCGACGATTTCGCGCATTTCGTCGAGCTTTTTCGAGTTTTCGGTTTGGAGCGCGACGATGCGGCGCTCGACGGTCTGGCGGATCGCTTCGAGCTTTTGTTCGTTCGTCACTTCAAACGTCTTGAAGCGGGTTTCGCTCTGCGCGTGCGCGGTGCGCTGCTGCTCCAGAATCATGCGCCCGAGGTTCGTGACGGTGGACTGCATGCTATCGGTCAGGTCGCGCCGCAGTTCGGAAAGCGAATGCGCAAGCTCGTCCCGCAGTTCCTTTTGAAACGAGCGCTGCCTGCGCGCAAGCAGGAGCAGCACGGCCAGCGTCAGAACGAACGTGCAGACGGATACGATTAAAACGACGGTTTCCATTGATCCTCCTTCAAATCAGCGCAAACGCGGCCGCAAGCAGCGTCTGCGCGGCGATATAGGTTCCCATAACGACGATATAGCGGTGCGGCACGGGCTTTTTGAAGGCGTCGATCGAAAGCGCCGTGTCGGACGCGACGAACAGCAGGCCGCCGGCCGCCGCGAGCGGCGCAAAGGCGGACACGCCGGAGAAAGCGAACAAAAACGAACAGCAGGCCATAAACGAGATATCGAGCACGTAAAAGACGCAGGAAGCGCGGAGCGTCTTCGGCAGCCCGTCCCACAGATAGCACAGCACGATCAGCGAAAGCATGCAGCAGATCAGCGCGAGCAGGACGAACACGTACCACTTGGGCATGGCCGGAAGGGCGCCGAGCATGTGGACGGTGTAGAGGACGTGCCCGACCGCGAACGCGCCGAGGCCCGCGCCGAACGACCAGTCCCAGCCGGGCGCGAGCAGGAACGCGTCGCCGATGAAGCCGAAGATCAGCGCGAGGAACACGAGGGCGGAAAAGTCGGCCGCAAACAGCCGGTAGCAAAGCGCAAGCAGCGGCATGAGAAGGCACTTGGTGATCTTTCTGAGCGTGTGTTTGCCCGTATGGACACAGGAATAAAGATGCGTGACAACGACGATCAGATAGATCGCAAGAACATAGTACCGCAACACGGAGTACCCCCAAACAATTCGTCCGTTCCAGTATATCACAGCCGGCGCGTACTCAGAAGGGCTTTGTGGCGCGGACAGGGACAAAACGTACGGACGGCGGCGCATAAGCGCCGCCGCCGATATCGTGCGGACCGATTATTTACCAAATATTTTTTCCAGCCGCTGCGAGTATGCTTTCCAGTCGGCAAACCGGAAAAGCGTTCCGAGCAGCGCGATTTCGGCTTCCAGCCGCTCATCGTCGGTCGCGTGCGGCAGGTCGAAATATCTGTAAAATTTAGGGCCGGGCACGTGCTTCTTTTCGTTTACGACGATCGCGGTAATCGGGACGTCGCAGCCGAGCTTTTTCCGGATTTTGCCGTTATGCACGACGCGACCGCCGCCGTACCGGAACAGGACGGATTCACCCAGGAGGATGCCGAGGAAATCGTCGATTTTGTTCGCCCTGAATTTGTCGGGCGAATCGTCGAGCCCGAACGCCCGGTTCAATTCGTCGGCGAGTTCGCCGTACGAGATCAGAGGGCCGGCCTTTTCCGCGACGATCGAACGGATGGCCGTTTCTGCGTCCCCGTCCGCCGGGAGAGAGAAATTTTTCAGTCTGGCAATCAGAATCTTCGCGATCCGCAGGACCACTTTTCTGTCGGAAATCGTCGTTTTCGCCATCGAAAGACCCTCCTTAAATTTTTTCCTATTATATTACAATCTATAACACACAGCCGGAGCGAATGCAAATAATCCGGCCGAATTTTACAATAAGCACGGGGATTGCGGATTATTTTGGATATTGAAACGAACCCGCGCCGGTGCTATACTGTTGCGTGAATCGATTTGAAAACAGTGAACGAACAGAAGGAGGAATTCCACACATGCAATATTCGAATGAAGTGGAAGAGATGGTATGCGTCACGAAGGGCGCACGGCACGATCCCGCTCCGATACCGGAAGAGGGCGAATGGATCAAAGCGAAACAAATCACCGACATCAGCGGCATGACGCACGGCGTCGGCTGGTGCGCGCCGCAGCAGGGCGCCTGCAAGCTTACGCTGAACATTAAAAACGGTATCATCGAGGAAGCGCTCGTCGAAACGCTGGGCTGCAGCGGCATGACGCACTCGGCCGCCATGGCGTCCGAAATCCTGCCGGGCAAAACGATCCTCGAAGCGCTGAACACGGACCTCGTGTGCGACGCGATCAACACCGCCATGCGCGAGCTGTTTTTACAGATAGCCTACGGACGTTCGCAGAGCGCGTTTTCCGAAGGCGGGCTGCCCATCGGCGCCGGGCTGGAAGACCTCGGCAAGGGGCTGCGCTCCCAGATCGGGACCATGTACGGCACGAAGCTCAAGGGCGCGCGCTACCTCGAAATGGCGGAAGGCTACGTCATCGAGATCGGGCTGGACGAGAACAGCGAAATCATCGGATACAAGTTCGTCAGCCTCGGCAAGATGATGGACGCGATCAAAAAGGGCGTAGACCCCAAGGAAGCATACGAAACGAACATCGGTA
>CAYUUB010000236.1:0-3912 GCA_964447725.1 uncultured Oscillospiraceae bacterium | reverse complement strand
GTACTCCACCATGTCCGGCGCGAACAGAAACGACCAGAGAAACCAAAGCGACCAGAGTACAACGACGCTCCACGCTTTTCCGCCTGAATAGAGGTTGCTGACCAGGCATGCATACGCCGCAAGCAGAAACGTCCATTTCGTTGCGGCCTTCAGCACCGGCGCCGTCCGTTTTTTCCTGCTCACGCTCGGATAGACGATTTTAATATCCATACAGCTCGCTCCCTTCCAAGCGCGGTTCCAACCCGGCTTCGACAAACTGTCGGTACAGCCGCTCCTCAAACGAAGGATCGGCCGTCAGCTTTGAAATCGTAAACGTCGCGGTATCGCCGCAGGTCACCAGCGTGCAGGCCGCCCGGTTTGTCTTTGCCGTGCCCAGAATAAAGTCGAAATGGTCGATATGCGGCGTCATCTCCCGCGGCAGCGTAACGACGCCGAGGTTTGAAAGCGTGTTGCTGAAAATCTTGTCTCCAAGAAAGCCGTAAACAATGCCTGCGGCCGGTCGTTTAACGGCCAGCGGGACCCAGCGCAGAGAGCGGACCATGCGGAGCGTGGCGTTCATCATTTCATTCATCGCGTTTTTCGATGCTTTTTTCACCAGCTGTTCGGAAACGGCGGGCAGGATCGCGTCCGCATCCGTTATTTCCCGCAGCGGAAGCCGTACGCCGCAATAGAGCGAAAAATTGCGGAGCGTTTCGCAGGGATAGAATTTTCGCATATTCACGGGAACCTGAATGCTGATCTCGCCGCCGCGTTCGTCGGTCGCGCTCTTCTGGGCGGCGAACATCTGCGCGAGCAGATAGGCTGTGACGGTCGCGTTCCGTTCCCGCGCAGCCGCCCTGAGCTTCTGTGCGCTGAAATGGAAATGCAGAATTTTACAGGGTTTTACGGGAGAAAGCCGTCCGCTCATCTGCACGGCGGGCCTGTCCAGAAATCCCGCGGATTTCTCCGCGCTTTTCGCAAGTGCAAAGCCGTTTTCCGTTTCCCGTTCGTCAGGCGCTTCGCTGCAATCGCAAACGCCGTCCTGCGGCGGAACGGACACGCCGAGCAGGCGCAGGTATTCCGCGGTCAGCGTCTTTAAAAAAACCATGCCGCCCGTACCGTCCGTTAAAACATGGAAAAATTCCACGCTGATGCGGTTTTCAAAATACAGCACGCGAAACGACTGCGATCCGCTCGCCGCAATGTTCAGCGGGCGGCAGGGAACGTCCGTCTCCGGCTCGACGGCATAGCGTCGCTTCGCCGCATCCAGATAATGCCAGAAGAAGCCCTTTTTAACCGTCGTTGCAAAACTTGGAAATCGCTTGACGGTAAACGTCAGCGCGATTTGGAGAATTTCCGGTGCAACGGGTTCTTTCAGATAAACGGAAAGCCGAAATACCGCCATCTCGTTTTGTTTCATCGAGAGCGGATAGATCTTCGCCGCGTCGTCCAGCGGGTACCACTGCACAGGCGGTCTCGCATAAAACCCGCCGAGGTTTTCGCTGTCCAGCCGCATGAGCGCCTGGCCGAGCGGCGTCCCGGCGTCGGCGTAATACAAAAGCGCCGCTTCAAAATCCGCTCGCATCGCCGTTTTCATGGGTCGGTTCAGCGCAACGTGCTCATTCCAGCGTAAAAAATACCGAAAAACGGCTTCCCGTTCACCGTCCGGAAGCGTCTCCATATACTGCTGGAACGGAGTAATCTGTTTTTTCTTTTTTACATGCGTTTTTTTCAAAAATTTCTTTCTCCAACGATTATTGCTCTGCCGTTCAATCCAAAATGCTTCTTATCAGCAGAATACCATAAATCGGATTTCTAAAACAGACGCACCGTTGAAAACCGCGTTTTTTTGCATCTGTTCTCTTTCAATAAACAAACCGCCCGGACTGCGATTTAAGGAATTCCCCCGTATCAACGCCATGGAATATTAGAGGGCGCGTGAAACGCTTTGAAATTCTAGACTTTTCGCTTAATTGTGTTATAATACAAATTGGGAAGTGTGGCTTAGTGAGAATGCGGCCGCTCAGGCGGATTTGATCGTTTCGTTGTCAGATTAAATGCCCGGGCAGGGCCGATCGGATTTTCGATTCTCACAGCAAAACCGGCTGGATGTTCTCGGAATTTTCCAGAGTTGACGCATTGGAATCGTTGCGAAAACAGCCAGCAAACCGGCAACATACCGTCATCTTGTTTGATCTGAAAATAATTTGACGGATTTATAGTTTAGAAATAAAACATCCCTCAATTTCTAATGATCAAAAGCTGAAAAGGAGCGCTTATGAGTACAAAGTATGAACAAGTATTAAAGAATCGGATGAGTGAAGAAAGCTATTCAAAGCTGGCTGCTTTGAACAACGACAAAGTTTCGGAATTTATCGGAACGTTTATCGAGCACTGCGATCCCGCGTCCGTTTATGTCTGCACCGACAGCGAGCAGGATATCCAGTATGTTCGGGACCAGGCTCTCGCAAAGGGCGAGGAACAGCATCTTGCCAATTCGAAGCAAACCATCCACTGGGATGGGTATGGCGACCAGGCCAGGGACAAGGTAAACACCCGTTACCTTGTTTATGACGAAAATCTTGAAAGAATGGGCTCGCTCAACTCAATCAAGTACGAAGAGGGATACAAGGAGATCATGGAAATCTCCAAGGGAATCATGCACGGCAAGGACGCCGTCGTCCAGTTTTTCTCGGAAGGCCCGGCGGGTGGCCCGTTTACGATTCCTTGTATTCAGTTTACCGACAGCTGGTATGTCGCACATTCGGAATTTATCCTGTACCGCTCGGCGTATAACCATTTCCTCGAGATGAAGGAATCCGAAAAGGGTGAATTCTTCCGCTTCATCCATTCGGCCGGCGTTCTCGATGAAAACAACAACTCGGTCAACATCGACAAGCGCAGAATCTACATGGACACGCAGAACAACATCGTCTATTCCATGAACGATCAGTATGCCGGCAACTCCATCGGCATGAAAAAGCATTCGATGCGGCTGGCAATCAATAAAGCCGGCCGGGAAGGCTGGCTCTGCGAGCACATGTTTGTAATGGCCGCCATCGACGCGGAAAAGGACCGCAAGACGTATTTCTGCGGCGCGTATCCGTCTGCCTGCGGTAAAACGTCGACGGCCATGATTCCGGGAGAAAAAATCGTCGGCGACGATATCGCCTATTTCCGCAACATCAACGGCGAATTCCGCGCCGTCAACGTCGAGTTTGGCATGTTCGGCATCATCAAGGACGTCAACGCCAAAGACGACCCGGTGATTTTTGCAAACCTCATGAAGGATCAGGAGGTCATCTTCTCCAACGTCCTGAAAGGGCCGGACGACAAGCCCTATTGGCTCGGCATGGGCGTTGACGCCCCGAAGGAAGGGCATAACCATTTCGGTCAATGGCATGAAGGCGTCAAGGACAGCAAAGGTAACACGGTCGGCCTCGCGCATGCAAACGCGCGGTACACCATGCGCCTGGACTATCTGGACAATATCGACAAAAAAGGCTTCGAAGCCAAGGACGGCGTGCCGGTCGAAGGCATCCTGTACGGCGGCCGCGACAGCGACACGACGGTTCCCGTCGAAGAATCCCCGAGCTGGAAAGACGGCATCCTGATGAAAGCGGCCACGCTCGAATCGGAGACGACCAGCGCCACACTCGGCGCCGAGGGCGTGCGCAAGGCGAGCCCGATGGCCAATATGGACTTCCTTTCCTACCCGCTTGGTGAATATACGCTCAACAACATCAAGTTCGGCGAAAGTGTTAAGAAGGCCCCGAAGATCTTCAGCACGAACTACTTCATGCTCGATGAAAACGGCCATTACACAACCAGCAAGCTGGCTAAGAAAGTCTGGCTGCACTGGGCGGACGGCCGTATCAACGGCGAGTTTGACGCTTACGACACGCCGACCGGCAAAATCCCGAAATACGAAGA
>CAYUUB010000235.1:0-3918 GCA_964447725.1 uncultured Oscillospiraceae bacterium | reverse complement strand
AGGTTGGAAACGTCGAATCCCTCCGTGCTTTCCGGCATGAAGATCACTTTCAGCGTCATAAACAACAGCTGCAGGTCGTGCACGAGGGAGCAGTTCTCGATATAGAGCATGTCGAGCTTCAGCTTGTCTTCGAAGTTCGTATTATATTTCCCATAGATCTGCGCATAGCCCGTCAGTCCCGCCTTGACTTTCATGCGGTAGCGGAACTCCGGCATCCGTTCGCAGTAAAACTCCACGTTTTCCGTACGCTCCGCGCGCGGACCGACCAGCGACATTTCGCCGTGAAGAATATTGAAAAACTGCGGCAGTTCATCGATGCGCGTCGCGCGGATGAACTTGCCGAACGGCGTGATGCGCTCGTCGTTCGGCCGCGTCAAAAGCGCGCCGTCCTTCTCCGCGTCCACGACCATGCTGCGGAACTTATACAGCGTGAAGCGCGTATAGTTTCTCGTGTAACGTTCCTGCTTGAACAGCACCGGCCCGCCGTCCTGCATTTTAATGACGATGGCGGTGATCAGCATGATCGGGCTCGTCAAAATCAATCCCAGCAGCGACAGCGAGATGTCCATGAGCCGTTTAATCACAAGCTGTTCGATCGAGAACGTATGGTTCCTGCACTGGTACACCAGCGAATCGCCGATGACGTTTTCATGCGCATTGTGGAAGATGATGTCCTCGACGGTCGGCAAAACGAACAGCCGCTTGTTATTCTCGAAGCAGTATTCCGTTATCTCAATCCGCAGTCCGCGCGAGATATCGCCCATAAACACGGTCGAATACGGCTCGATACAACGTTTGATCGAATCCATGCCCTCCGCTTCCGTTACCAGCGCGCAGATTTTGTGGCGCTCCTTCATGGAGTCGATCTTTTTAAACGTCGCCAGCTCGTGCTTGTCCTTCGAGCAGATCACGACGGACTGCCGCGCCGGATAAAGCAGATAGTACAGCCTGTCGGCGCCCGCATAAAGGATCAGCCCAAAGCCCCACTGGAAGAACGTCATCACCAGCAGCGGAGAAACGGAAAGCAGTTGCTTCGCCGTCAGCGAAAGAATGAAGTAGAAAATAAAATTCGTTAAAAACGTTGACAAAATATAAGCGAAAATCAGCTCGCGATACCGCATCGTCCCGATATTGAAGCAGCGGTACGTCGTCGCAAACGCCAGAAAGACGACCAGATACAGAAAGACGAATACGACGAAGCCCTTAAACCAGAAGTCGGTCTCCGGATAATAATTGACAATCAAATACAAAAAGGCGCCGGCCGTAAGAGCCGTGATCGCCAGTTTACACAACAAAATTAACGAGCCTTTAAATCGTCTCGGGGATAATTTCGACACCCTGCGTTCCTCTTTCGTCTGAAAAAATCGACGCGCACGCACTCCGTCTCGCGGGCGTTCCGCGCCGCCGTACGACAGTTTTTTCACTACGAAAAAAATCCGTTTCCATTTAATTGCCGCCGGATCGATTGTAGCATGCGTCAATCGTGATTGTCAAACGACATGCGACTTCGAAAAGCCCCGATTTTTGCCGTAAAGCGCGGATCGTCGCCCGTCTGGACGCATCTGTGGCCGGATTACAAAAGCCCGCACCGCCTCCATGTATCCAAGCTTCCCGCGTCACATTCTTTGCATAAATCCCTTTGCACGCCGGAATTGAATCTGTTTTTATATATTAATTTACTCAACCTAAAAAACTGTTGACATTTCTTTACGCATTGGATATAATCTGCTTGCAATCGCCGGTAACGTTTCCAGTATCGTTTCCGGTAACGTTACCAAGTCAACGCCGGTCCTGCCGAATCGCTCCGCCCACCGTGTGGAGCGCGGCGCGATCCTTGCGGCCACAAACGCGGCACTCCGAATCATTTTAAAACTTTTGAAAGAAAGCCAGCAAGCATATGACTAACATCAAGGACATTGCCCGTCACTGCGGCGTTGCGGTCAGCACCGTTTCGCGCGTGCTCAACGACCATCCCGACGTAAGCGAAGAAACGCGCAAAAAAGTACAAAAAGCCGTTGATGAACTCCATTATATCCCGAACAACAGCGCCCGAAACCTCGTGAAAACCACGTCGGACACGATCGCGTTGCTTGTCAAGGGCGTAAACAACCCGTTCTTCTCAAGGCTGATCAAGGTGATCGAACGCGAGATCACCACGCGCGGTTATACGCTGGAACTGCACCAAATGGACACCTCCGAGGACGAGCTTCGCATCGGCGCGCAGCTGGCCAACGAGCGCAAGCTTATCGGCATCCTGTTTCTTGGCGGGCGCTTCAACTACACGCCGGAAGAAATCGCGCTGATCAACGTGCCGTTTGTGCTCTGCACCTACACGAACACGTTCGGCAGCCTCGATCCTTCGACCTATTCCTCCGTCGCGATCGACGACCGTCAGGCGGCGCGCTTCGCCGTGGACAAGCTCTTTTCGCTCGGCCACCGCAAAATCGCGATCCTCGCAGACGACCGGGCCGATAAATCCATCAGCGAACTGCGCTTTCAGGGATACAAGGACGCGCTTGCCGCGCACGGCGTCGCGTTCGACTCGGACCTTGTTGCCTGCACCGGCAGCTTTTCCGATATGCGCGCAATCTATGCGGCGACAAAAGAGCTGCTTTCCCGCGGACGCTCGTTTACGGCGATTTTCGCAATCGCGGACCTGATGGCGATCGCGGCGATCAAAGCGCTCAGCGACAGCGGGCTGCGCGTGCCGGACGACTGCTCCATCATCGCCATCGACGGGCTGGACCTCTCGGAGTACCTTGTGCCGACGCTGACGACGCTCGTCCAGCCGGTCGAGGAAATCGGGGTCGCCTGCGCCGGGACGATCATTCAACTGGTCGAAGGCAGCAGCGAAAACCGCCAGTTCGCGTTTGAAACGATCCTGCGCGAAGGCGGCAGCGTCCGCAGGCTCGAAGCGTAAGCTTCAATACCCGCTCGGCGTCGCGTTTTATACGGCACGCCGTTCACCGAACTCCGCGGCCTGCGCTCCAAGGACGCAAAATCTCCGGCCGGCGTCGCGTTCCGCGCGGCACCGCTCAACAAATTCGTTTATGCGCGCTCCAAGGGCGCATAAAAATAAAGTCAAAAGGAAGGAACGACTTATGAAAAAACTGATTGCTCTGATTCTGGTTGCCCTGATAGCGTTTGCATGCTTCGCGTGCGCCAACACCACCACGGAAGAAGCCGCAACGCAGGAGTCTGCCACTGAAGCTACAGAAACCACGGAAACCGCCGAAGCCACCGAGGCGCCCGCCGCGACCGGCGAAGTTTACTATCTCAACTTCAAGCCCGAGGCCGACGCGGCCTGGCAGGCGCTGGCCGCCGATTACACCGAACTCACCGGCGTGCCCGTAACCGTCGTCACCGCCGCTTCCGGCACCTACTCCGAAACCCTGACCGCCGAGATGGACAAGGGCGATTCCGCCCCGACGCTGTTCCAGTGCGGCAACCAGGCCGGTGTGGAAACCTGGGGAGATTATTGCTACGACTTCTCGGGCACCGACGTTTACGCCCAGATGACAACGGACGATTTCAACCTCTTCAAGGATAGCGGCGAAGTCGCCGCCATCGGCTACTGCTACGAGTGCTTCGGCATCATCGTCAACAAAGCCCTCTTGGAGCAGGCCGGTTACTCTCTGGACCAGATCACGGACTTCGCGTCCCTGAAAGCCGTTGCGGAAGACATCCACAGCCGCGCGGCCGAGCTGGGCTTTGACGCCTTCACCTCCTCCGGCATGGACGGCTCTTCCAGCTGGCGTTTCTCCGGCCATCTTGCCAACATGCCCCTGTTCTACGAATTCCGCGACGACGGCGTGACTTCGCAGCCCGCGACCATCACCGGCGCCTACTTGGATAACTACAAAAACATCTGGGACCTCTACATCAACAACTCCGCCACCAATCCGACGCAGCTTGCGA
>CAYUUB010000234.1:0-3962 GCA_964447725.1 uncultured Oscillospiraceae bacterium | reverse complement strand
CTCGTGCGGATGGCGTTGATATTGTGCCGCTTCATGATCGCGACGTCCTGCCGGTAGCGCTCGTCGGGCAGCGCCCAGCCCGTGTCCGGGTCGTAGTCGTGCCGGTTCACGCCGTGGATTTTCAGCGGTTTATTGTTGAGATAGAGGACGTTTTTGCGAATCTCGACCTTACGGAAGCCGAAGCGGAACGCATAGTACGTCGTTTCGCCGTCCGCTTCCAGCAAAAGCAGGCAGTCGTAAAGGCTCGGCGTCTCGTGGCTCCAGAGCAGCGGACGTTCGACCTCCATGGTCAGCTCCACGCGCGCGGTCCCGCCGAACGAAATCTCCGCTTCCGCCGTCTCCGCGCCGAGCGCGGGCAGGACGGCCGTCGCCTTCGCCCGCGTTTGTTCGCCGGAATAACCCTTCAGCGACAATTCCAGCCGGACGGTCGAGGAGCGCAGCATCCCGTCGAACTCCGTGCGGACATAGTAATCCCGGATGCAGGTCTTCGGCAGCGCGTAAAGCGTAACGGAGCGGTAGATGCCGCTGAAAAACCACATGTCCTGATCTTCCAGGTACGTTCCGTCGCTGTAGCGCCAGACGATCGCGGCGAGTTCGTTCTCGCCGGGACGCAGGTATTGCGTCACGTCGAACTCGTGCGGCGTCATCGACCCCTGCGAATAGCCGACCTCGCGCCCGTTGACGCAGACCGCCAGCGCGGCCTTCGCCGCGCCGAAGCGCAGGAACGTTTCGCGCCCGCCGAACGATTCCGGCACCGTAAAGCGCCTGCGGTAAACGCCGATCTCCTGCAGGCCGTGGCTGATCTGCGGCGTTCGTCCCGCTTTCGTGCCGATCGCCTGCGGGTAGGAGGACGAATAATAATACGGCGTGCCGTATCCCTGCCGCTGCCACACGCCCGGCACGCGGACCGTATCCCAGCCGGAGTCGTCAAAGCCGTCCTCCGTAACGCCCTCCGGCACGTCGCAGCCGCGCACCCACAGGAATTTCCATTCCCCGTCGAGCGGGAGCGTATCGGGCGGGGACGTGCGTGCAAGCGCGCTTTTCGCGTCGCCGTAAGGATACAGCGTCGCGTGGCCCTCCTCCTTGTTCCTTCCGATTATGGATTGATCTTCCCAGTCGTAAACGCGCCGAACCGACATATCGAATTGCCTCCGCATTGATAGAATTGAAAAACTTACCATTATTTTATCCGTTCGCCGGCGCGTCGGCAACCGGCTTGTAAAATTCCTGATAAAAAACAGGCGGTGTGCGCAAGGTTGGGCGTCGGTTGCGGCTGTTACCCGCTGTGTTGAGCGCTGGTTGAATAATGTTTTGATTTCTATCGAAATATTACATTGACTGCTTTCGAACTTTATAGTATGTTAAACTGGATGATTTGAAAGGATTGCCCGAATGAAGAACGAGACGACCAGTTATCGCCCGCTTTTGACCCAGCGCGAATATCTGAAGCTCATCGCCGCGAACGTCGTCAACCGTTTCGGCGATTCGATCGACGCGATCGCTTTTAGCTGGCTGATGTATGAAATCACGCAGAGCGCCTCGCTCATGGCGCTGATCCTCGGCCTGAATTATCTGCCGACGATCCTGCTGCAGCCGTTTACGGGCGCGCTGGTGGAGCATATCTCCAAAAAGAAAGTGATGATCGTCTTCGACATCGGCCGCGGGTTGGTCGTTGCGCTCGGCGTCCTGTTCTATGTGCGCGGCATGCTCACGCCGGCGCTGCTGATCGTTTTCACGCTGGTCATCTCCACCATGGAGGCGTTCCGCTCGCCCGCGGGCGCGGCCATCGTGCCGAAACTGATCACGCCCGAGCTGTACAAGGTCGGCGTCGCGCTCAACCAGAGCGCCAGCCGCGTCACCGAGCTGATCGGGCTCGCGGTGGCGGGCGGCATCGTCGCGCTGCTCGGCTGCGAGGGGGCGCTGCTCATCGACGCGGGGACGTTTTTCATCTCCGCGCTGATCATCGCGTTCATCCGCCTCACGGAAACGCTCGACCGCACGAAAGTCAACGTTGCTTCCACTGTGGAAAGCTTTAAGGACGGATTCGGCCTTGTCCGCAGCAACCGGATCCTTTTGGCCCTTCTTCTGATCGGCGCGCTGATGAATTTTACATTTGTCCCGCTGAACACCTTCGCCGTCCCATTTGTCGTGGACGTCCTGCAAGGCGGCGCGGAGATATACTCGATCATGGAAATCCTGCTCGTTGCAAGCATGGCCGCCGGCTCCGCCATCGCGCCGAAGATCACGCGCATCAGCGGCCGTGTGCAGCTGATCGGGGCCGGGTTGATCGAGGGGGCTTCCCTCTGCCTGTTCTCGCTCGGCGCATACGTCCCCTCAACGGCGCTGCAGTACGGCATCGTCTTTTTCTCCTGCCTGCTGCTCGGCTTTTTTGCGGGCATCATCAACGTTGTATTCAGCGCGGCGTTCCTCAAGCTCGTCCCGCCGGACTACATGGCGCGGCTCTCCGGCCTGTCAAACGCGATTCTCGTGGCTTCCATGCCGATCGGGAGCTTCCTTTGCTCCGCGCTGGCCGCGGCGCTGCCCGTTCCCGTCGCGATCCTCGCTTCCGGCATCCTCGCTTTCGTCCTCTATTTCGCCATCCTGCGCGTAAAAAGCCTGGACGCCCTGTAACCGCGGGCCTTCCGGCGCGCTTCGCGCCGCAAATCCGCGTATAAACGCATTGATGCATTGTAACGGGCGGCCAAGCTTGTTATACTAGTGAAGCGGTGTTTTTCCGGCGACCGTCCCCGTTACGGTGTTTCCGGCGAAAAAAGCCGCTCTCCGGCCCGGCCGGTTTGCCGTTTCGAATCGGCCACCCACCACATCTTTGGAGGCATACATTCACATGGATTCCATCCGCTTTTTACCCATGAACTTACGCGTGGAGGCTGCAGCGGCGCTCATGCGGCTGGCATACCGCGGAGACGACGAACGCTCCGGCGGCGCGCGCGAAGCCGCCGAATACTACAGCCGGAAATACGCCATCCCGATGGAGACGTTCTCCGGCATCGTCGAAACATACGAATATGTCAAAAAACATCTTTCCTATGACGAAGCCGAGCTGATCACGCTGTTTTCCGACCTTGGCGGCATGGGCAGCAGCCTTTTCGAAATCTTCCTCACCATGGAGACCGCCGTCGGCCCGGAGCGCTGCAAGGACCTGAGCCTGCGCATCGCCCTGATGGCTGCGGACGATAATATGGAGCCGGATTTTTCGTGCAATACGCCGGGCGACCTGCTTGCCGCCGTTTCGCAGATGACGATCACCGACGAAGCAAAATGGCTCTATGTCGACGCGTGCATGCACTATGAAACATACCGCGCGCGCATCGACAAGCTGCTCGACCGGGCGGAACAGCTCGTCCGCAAAAAAGCCGCGCTGCTGGAGCCGTATGCCGAGAAAGCCCTCCGCGTGTTCGAGCGCTATCAGCAGGAAGGCACGCTCTTCGAGCATCTTGCCGAGCACGGCATCCGCCTGGACTGTGAAAACGCGACCATCACGCCGAATCTGATCAACTTCTCGTTCATCATACTGAACACCAACGCCATCGCCGCGGCAAAATATGGCGAAGTCGAGTGCGCCGACATCCTTTTCGGCGTTTTGATCGACTTCATCCGCGAGCGCGGCAAAACCAGCCGCAACGCGACCGAAGCGATCCTGAGCCTGCTGCACGCGCTGGACGACAAGCGCCGCTTGCAGATTCTCTCGGCCCTGAAGACGCGTCCGCGCTACGGTCAGGAGCTCGTCGCCGTGACGGGGCTCTCCGCAGCGACGGTTTCGCACCACATGAACGAGCTTACGGGCGCGGGCCTCGTGTCCATCGAAAAGCAGGGTGTAAAACTGCTCTACCACATCAAGGAGAAGCGCATCCAGGAGCTCACGGAGTTGCTCCGGCAGAGCTATCTGGACTGACCTCCTCGCTACTTTTTGAAGCAGTATGCCTAAGAGAACGGCGCGCGCC
>CAYUUB010000233.1:0-4007 GCA_964447725.1 uncultured Oscillospiraceae bacterium | reverse complement strand
AGTAATTATGATTGCGATCGACCAGTCCGATCAGGTCGTACTGCTCCGTCGTTCCATTGACTGTAACGTACGCAACGGAATTCGTCGTCGTCTGCTGGGTCTGTTCGTCGCCGTATGTAAGCGGCTCCTTATCGTCGGTCGCAGCCGCCTGCGCGCCGGCAGAATCCGTTGCACTTTCCCCATCGGCGTCCGTCTGCTGCGTCGCCGTCTCGGCAGCCACAGCCGCCTCGGCCGCGGCTTCGTAGCTCAGCTGCTCTTCCACGGCCTTGTTGCTTCCGCAGGCGGCGAAAAAAACACCGCACAGCGCAACGGCCGCAATGACGACGAACGTTTTTTTCATGATGGTTCCCTCCCGTTTTGCTGTTGCTTTATTGCAAATTACGTTATATGCGCGTAATTTGTAATTCCCGCCAGGCAGCTGTGGCCGCGAATTTGCGTCCGCATGCTTCCCGCGATTCGGAAAATGGCCCGCCGGAACCTGACGTATACCGCGGCCCGGGACACGGGCCTTATATCGCTTATTGTTTATTATAGGCGTCGATTTTCGCCAATAGTGCGCAAAATGCGAAACAGGCAAAATAACGGCTTCACCTGTGCGGCCGAACGGTCCCGGGCGGCAAAACGCGCAGGTAGCGAAAAAAACGGCAAGAAAAAATCCCCAAAGCGGGCAGTTCGACAAACTGTATCGCTTCGGGGATCGTATGCCGTCCGTTTCGACGCGCCGTATCAGGGCTTTTGCATAATGTGAATTGCAAACCCGCCGAACTCGTCGCGCAGGTAGACGTTTTTTATGCTTCCGTCCGGGTTGCGCATCAGCGTATCGTCGTAACTTAAGCGCACGCCTTTGGATTCCAGATCGGCCAGCGCCGCATTCAGGTCGCTTGCAAACAGGCCGATGTGCCCTTTCGTCCCGCGGGAAGGAAGCTTCATGCACTCGAACATCCCGCCGGCGAAAACGGATTTGGCGGCGTCCTTTGTTTGCAGGTCAAACATCGAAGCCAGCGTTTCCGCTAACGCCAGAGCGCTTTTTTCGTCCCCGGCGTTGACGCCGACATGCGCAAGTTCATAGGTAACGTCAGCCATTCGTCGCACCTCTTTCCGCCCTTTTGCATACGCGGGCAGTCGTTTTTTACAGCAGACCGAGCGCTTGAATGCGCTTCTTGATTTCCGCCTTCTCCTTCTCTCCGGCAGCCGCGAACGGTCTGCGCGGATAGGACTTGATGACGCCACGGATTTCTAGCATCGCATAGATCGCCAGTTGCGTCGACTTGGCGATATACATGATGTCGCGCATTTCGTTGACGACGAACTGCGTTTCCCTGCACTTGTCGAACTGTTTTTCCATTCCTTCCTTGTACATCTGGCAACAGATCTCGGGGAACGCGTTGCCAAGGCCCGGAATGAACGCTTCGCAGCCGAGCACGCAGGCGGAAAGCCACATGGCCTCCGTGCCGAGCGCAACGTCGAACGTTTCGTCCTTCAGCAGCCGCATATAGCTCGCGTGCGTCAGGATATCGAACGTCGCGTCCTTGATTCCGGTAACGCCGACTTCGTTCTTCAGCCTCGTAACCAGCTTCAGGTCCATGGTATAGCCCTGGAAATTCGGGTTGTTGTACACATAGACGCCCGCCTTGCCGTTGACCGCCTTCACGAGGTCCGAGTAAAACAGGCAGACGTCGTCGGCGTTGTGCTTGTAGTAGAACGGCCCGACCGCCGAAACCGCGTCCGCCCCGATGCTCACGGCGTGCTTTGCCAGATCGCAGGACGTCATGCTGTTGGTCGATCCGACATGCACGATGACCGGGATTTTGCCGTTGACCGTACGCATGACGGTTTCCGCAGCCTTTTTCCGCTCTTCCGCGTTCATCATTGCGCCGCTTCCGTAGGAACCGAGTATAAACAGCCCGTTTACCCGGTCTCTCAAAAATTTGACAAGTTCCTCCAGCGCAGCATAGTCCACCTCGCCGTTCTCACAAAACGGCGTAATCATCGGAGGTATGACCCCCTTCATCTGAAACATAGTATTTTACCCTTTCTTCTGTAATCTAAGCATATTCTCAATCACCCGAATCGAGCCTTTCACCGTCATCATGGCGATCTCTTCCTTGTCTTCGATGGTAATCACTTCCAGGTCGTCTCCAAAGCGCTGCTTAAGCATATATGAATACATCCGGCAGCGCTCCGCCTGGCCGTAGAGGATATAGCGTTTGCACGTATAGCCCATATTCCGCATTTCGGAGAACGCCTTCATATCGTCCGTCGCAATCGCGGCGTCGATAAAGATTTTGCGTTCGCTGCTGTCCGACTTGAGCAGGACCTGCATAAAGCGCGGCATCAGCATCGTGCGGCCGAGTCCGGCGTTCTCCACGCAGTCGGAAGCGATGTCGATCAACTCTTCGTAACCGTACCCGCCGGGGTCTTCCCCCTCCAGCGGCACGATGCTTTTCCCAAGGTTCGAAGAATCGACGAGCGCTTCGTAAAACTGCCCGCTGATCGTCGTGATGCTGCCCGCGATCCGCTTGTCCCGGTCGATATACATAACCTTCGTATGCGAGCTGAGCGCCACGATGCTGTACGCCTCGTCCAGCGGGTACGAATCGATAATGCCGATGCACTGTACCTCTTCGCCCCGGATAAAATCGATTTTGCGAAGGCTGTCCGCACGGGCGTTTTTCTCATAATGGTTTCGAATGCCGCGCACAAAATAGATCGGCCTGCGGATCGGCAGCACGTCCGGATCGTCCTCGACCTTTACAATCCCCCCCGCCAGCTCGTCAATCCCCACCGGAGCGACGAGATGCGGGATTTCTATCAACCCGATTTCGGACGTGATCATGCCGGAGGCGATGACGTATTCGATCTCTTCCTCGCGGATATGATTCTCCGCAAGAATCGAATAGTACAGGTCCGTCACCCCTTTGCGCAGAACCGCCGTCGTATTGTGGATCGACGTGTCGCGTACGCCTACTTTTTTATTGCCGGAATACAGTACGTTTCCGGCTTTGTCGGTTATGTAAATACGCGTGTTGGTCGTCCCGCAATCAATCACTGCAATCATGTGTCTTCTTTCCTTCCAGTATCCTTGTCCATCCGTTTCACATCAGTACAATCTGTTTCACCGGCGCGGTTTCCGGCGTCGTCGGACGCAGCAGGCGCTCCGAAGCGTCGTCAAAGGGGAACCGGTCCGTAATCATCCCTTCCGGTTTCAGCTCCCGCGATACCAGGCGCTCAAGCGCAAACTCGTAATCGCTTCGCGTCGAGTTCCGCGACGTCATCAGCGTCGGTTCCAGCATGTGGAAGCGCGCCCCGTCGATCTCCAGCGTTCCGTTGAGCACCCCGATAAAGACGATCCTGCCGCCGTGGCAGATCAGGCGGTACGTGCTCTGCATGGAGGTTTTGTTCGCGGTCGTGTCCATGACCCCGTAAAACAGGTCCCCGTCCGTTCGCGAACGAATCTCTTCCAAATAGGTTTCGGACATCGGGTCCAGTGCCGCAAAGCCGAACCGCTCACCCGCAAACCGCCGCCGGACCGCCGATATGTCCGCCATCACGGGCTTTGCGCCCATGGCGCTCACCGCCATTGCGCAGCACAGGCCGATCGGCCCCGCGCCGAGGATCAAAACGTTGTCCCCGGCCTGCGGAGCGATTTTGCGCGCCGCATGGATGCCGATCGTCATCGGCTCAATCAGCGAAGCCTGCTCCGAAGTAACGCAGTTTGGCAGCTTGAGCAGGTATTTTTCCGGAACGGCGAAATATTCCTGAAGCCCGCCGTCGACATGCACGCCGTACAGCCGAAGGTTTGCGCACGCGTTCGTCACGCCACGCCTGCACGGCAGGCATTTCCCGCACGAGATGCAGGGCATCAGGCAGACATGATCGCCGATTTCGAACGAACGCGCGTTTTTGCCCCTCTCGACGACATGCGCGGAAACCTCGTGCCCGATCACGCGCGGGTATTGGAAAAAACCGAGATTTCCCTTTATCGCGTGGATGTCCGAGCCGCAGAT
>CAYUUB010000232.1:0-4008 GCA_964447725.1 uncultured Oscillospiraceae bacterium | reverse complement strand
AAAGGCTACGGCCTGAGCACGGACGTGATCGAGGCGAGCATCCTTGCGTATATCAACGCGATCAACAACCTGATCTACGGCAACATCAAGGAGGAAGAGTAACCGATGGGGATGACGATGACGCAGAAGATACTTTCGGCGCACGCGGGGCTGGACGGCGTGAACGCCGGACAGCTGATCAAGGCGAAGGTCGACCTGGTGTTGGGCAACGACATCACGTCACCCGTGGCGATCCGCGAGTTCGAGAAGGCAGGCTTGGAATCCGTGTTTGACCGCGAAAAGATCGCGCTGGTGATGGATCACTTTACGCCCAACAAAGACATCAAGGCCGCCGAACAGTGCAAGGTCGTTCGCGGGTTTGCAAAAAAGCACGACATCGTGAACTTCTTCGACGTCGGCCGCGTCGGCATCGAACACGTGCTCCTGCCCGAGATGGGGCTGGTCAAACCAGGCGACCTCGTGATCGGCGCGGATTCGCATACCTGCACCTACGGCGCGCTCGCGGCGTTTTCAACGGGTGTCGGCAGCACGGACATGGCCGCGGGCATGGCGACCGGGCTGTGCTGGCTGAAGGTACCGGCGGCGATTCGCTTTGTGCTGAGCGGCGAATTGCGCCCATGGGTCTCCGGCAAGGACGTGATCCTGCACATCATCGGCAAAACCGGCGTGGACGGCGCGCTGTACCAGTCGATGGAATTCACCGGGCCGGGACTGAAAGCATTGACCATGGAGGACCGCCTCTGCATGGCGAATATGGCGATCGAAGCGGGCGCGAAAAACGGAATTTTCGAATACGACGAAAAAACCGCGCAGTTTGCAAAAGAACATGGCTGCAAAGACTGGCCAGTATATAAAGCCGACGACGACGCGGAGTATACCGCGATCTATGAGATCGATTTGAGTTCCATTGAACCGACGGTCGCGTTCCCGCACCTGCCGGACAACGCAAAAGCGGTTTCGCAATGCGGCGACGTCGCTATCGATCAGGCGGTCATCGGCTCCTGCACGAACGGCAGGATCGAGGATTTGCGCGCGGTGGCGGAGATTTTTAAAGGGCGCCACGTCAATAAAAACGTCCGCTGCATCGTGATTCCCGCCACGCAGAAGATCATGCTGCAGGCGATGGAGGAAGGCCTTGTGAAGGTCTTTATCGAAGCCGGCTGCGCGGTATCGACGCCGACATGCGGGCCGTGCCTCGGCGGGCACATGGGCATCCTCGCAAAGGGCGAACGCGCCGTTGCGACGACCAACCGCAACTTTGTCGGCCGCATGGGACACACGGACTCGGAAGTTTATCTTGCCTCGCCCGTCGTGGCCGCCGCGTCGGCCGTGGCCGGAAAACTCATCGGACCCGGGCAACTGAAAGAGGGAGGCAGCTTATGAACGCGAACGGAACGGCCATCAAGTATGGCGACAATATCGATACCGACGTGATCATCCCGGCGCGGTATCTCAACACCTCCGACCCGAAGGAACTCGCGTCCCATTGCATGGAGGATGTCGACAAGGCGTTTTTACAGAAAGTCAAACCCGGCGACGTGATGGTCGGCGGCAGGAATTTCGGCTGCGGTTCCTCGCGTGAGCATGCACCGATCGCGATCAGGGAAGCCGGCATTTCGTGCGTCGTCGCGGCGACGTTCGCCCGCATCTTCTATCGCAACGCGATCAACATCGGCCTGCCGATCGTCGAGTGCCCCGAAGCGTCCGAAAAAATTCGGAACGGTGACGAGGTGTGCGTCGACTTCGACACCGGCGTGATTACGAACAAAACGCGCGGCGAAACCTACCATGGCGAACCGTTCCCTCCGTTTATCCAGACGATCATCGCGGCGGGAGGGCTCATGAACGCGATCAAGACGAACGAATTATAAGGGAGGCGGCTTTAGCATGCATTACAACATTGCGGTCATCCGCGGGGACGGCGTCGGCCCGGAGATCGTGAACGAAGCGGTCAAAGTGCTGAACGCGGCGGCGGAACAGGGCGCTTTTTCGCTTTCATATCGGAACGTGCTCATGGGCGGCTGCGCGGTCGATACGACCGGCGTGCCGCTGCCGGACGAGACGGTTGCCGTCTGCAAAAAGAGTGACGCCGTCCTGCTCGGTGCCGTCGGCGGACCGAAGTGGGATGCCCTGCCCGGACATCTGCGTCCGGAAGCGGGCTTGCTGGGCATCCGCGCCGCGCTCGGGCTCTACGCGAACCTCCGCCCCGCGGTACTGTTCGATCCTCTGAAGGACGCCTGCCCGCTTCGGCCGGACATCGTTTCGGGTGGATTCGACCTTTTGATGGTGCGCGAACTCACCGGAGGCATCTACTTCGGCGAGCGCGGAAGAAGCAGCGGCAAAAACGGCGAGGAAGCCTACGATACGGAGCGGTATTCGGTCGCTGAGATCGAACGCATCGGGCGGATTGGCTTTGAATCCGCGCTCAAACGCAAAAAGAAACTCACGAGCGTGGACAAGGCGAACGTGCTGGAAAGCTCGCGGCTCTGGCGTGAAACCATGCACAGGCTTGCCGGAGAGTATCCGGAAGTCGCGCACGAAGACATGCTGGTGGACAACGCCGCGATGCAGCTCGTGCGCAATCCGGGCCGGTTCGACGTTGTGGTCACGAGCAACATGTTCGGCGATATCCTGTCCGACGAAGCGAGCATGATCACGGGTTCCATCGGCATGCTGCCGTCCGCGTCGCTCGGCGGCGGAAGCCTCGGTCTGTTCGAACCGATCCATGGTTCCGCGCCGGACATCGCGGGGAAGGATATCGCCAACCCGCTGGCTACGATCCTTTCCGCGGCAATGCTGCTACGCTATTCGCTGGAACAGGGCGGAGCCGCGGACGCAATCGAGCGGGCCGTGCAGGCGACGCTCAGAGACGGTTATCGTACGGCGGATATCGCCGCGGGCAAACCCGCAGTCGGCACGGCGGAGATGGGCGATCTCGTCTGCCGGGCGCTGGAATCCGGCGCATGAACACAACAGCAATTTCAGAAAGAGGAGGAGGGCTTATGAAACTGACCATGTCCGTTCTGGTGAAAAACCATGCCGGAATTTTGTATAAGGTGGCCGGGCTCTTTTCGCGCCGGGCGTACAACATCCACAGCCTCGCGGTCGGCACGACGTCCGATCCGGCCGTTTCGCGGATGACGATCGTGGTCAATGGCGACGAAGACATTTTCGAACAGGTGGAAAAGCAGCTTTGCAAGCTGATCGACGTTATTCAGGTCAAGATTTTGACGCCGGGAGAGTTCATTGACCGCGAGCTGATCCTGCTTAAGGTCAACGCAACGGCGGAGAACCGCTCGGACATCCTCCAGATCGCCGATATCTTCGGCGCGAAAACCGTCGACGTTTCGCATGAAACGCTGATTTTGGAATTTGCGAACACGTCCGAACAGGTCGACCGGCTGGAAACCATGCTGGAGCGCTACGGCATCTGCGAAACGGTGCGCACCGGCACGATCGCAATTGAAAACGCGCATGTGATGGCGGCGGAATCGGAAGAAAACTGAAAAACTGCCGGCGGACCGCCGGCGACCAATAAGTAAATATGGAAGGAAGGTTTTTACGAATGGCAAAGATGTATTATGAAGGGGACTGCGACCTCGGATTCTTAAAGGATAAAACGGTTGCCGTTATCGGCTATGGCAGCCAGGGGCACGCGCACGCACTGAACCTCAAGGAAAGCGGGGTCGACGTGATCGTCGGCCTCTACGAGGGCAGCAAGTCCTGGAAAATTGCCGAGGAAGCGGGGCTGCGGGTCGCGACGGCGAAGGACGCGGCAAAGGAAGCCGACGTTGTGATGATTCTGGTCAACGACGAAAAGCAGGCCGCGCTGTACGGCGAGAGCATCGCGGATGCTTTGCGCGCGGGCGACACGCTGGTCTTTGCGCACGGGTTCAACATTCATTTCGGGCAGATCGTCCCGCCGCCGGATGTCGACGTCGTTATGGTCGCGCCGAAAGGGCCGGGACACACGGTCCGCAGCGAATATCAGCGCGGCGCGGGCGTTCC
>CAYUUB010000231.1:0-4023 GCA_964447725.1 uncultured Oscillospiraceae bacterium | reverse complement strand
CCCAGTTTGCCATATTTCGAATGTCATATTCGTTAAAAGCGCTGAACAGATCGTTTAGCCTGCCCGAGCCGTAAACAAATCCCGTCCAGTACGGGTGGTCATCCGCCGTGGCGGCCGGCAAGGCGTTTGCCTTTTGGAGAAGTTCGTCGGTGATAATGCTTTTGTCGTAATCTGCCGCACCCTCGTCCGACAGCGAAACATAGTTTGCGGAAGAGTCGTAAAGCCGGACGGCGGCAAGCAACGCGTCTCGCACCGTCAGCGGATCATAAGGATGCATCGTGTCCTGCTCTTCATCGTAATCGAACAGCAGGTTCCCTGTGGTCAGGGATTGCCTGCCCACCGCATAAAAGTAGCAAACCGCGTCCCTCGGTTCTTCGGAATCGTCGCCTACCTGAACGCCCTCCGTGCTGCCGGGAAACATGTCCGTATCCATTCCCCAGCTTTCGTTAATGCTCATGGCAAGCGTCAGCCAGTCGGCATTGTACGTAAGGTACTCCCCGCCAAGCGCTTCCGCCGCATAGAGAACGGCCATAAACCCGTCGCAGCGCGTCATTTCGTTGCTGGAAGCGCGTGCCTCGGGCAGCATTTCCTGCCACTCGGCCAGTTTCGTACAATCGCAGATTTCCACGGTACGGTCCAGCATCATTAAAAATTCGGAAAATGTGATGACGTCGTCCGAAGCTACTCCCAGCCCCAGTTGCTCTGCCTGCAGCAATTCTTCGGATTCCGTATCGTTTCCTGCGTCTTCCGATGGCAGCGAGGTCCATATATAGATGGCGTCCAGCGCCGAATCGTATTCGTAGGAGGAAAGGTCTAACGTCGCTGCCGTGTCGCTCAGCCGATAGTTGAGTGCGCCGTCAATACTGACGGGCGATGAGGTATCGGCAAATCCAAGCAATGACTGAATAACGTCTTGCGTGAAATAGTATTCCTGGTCGATCAGGCATCCGGAAACCTCATTCACCGCGCCGTCGATCACCACGCGCAACGTATGCGGCGCGGCGTTCGTGTCGCAAGTCGAAGTCGAAGTTGGGACAGGCGTTGGCGTCACGGTGGACGAAGTCTGCTCCGAAGCGGGCGCGCTCTTCGCGCAGCCGGCAAGGATAAAGCTAAATACTATCAGGGTACATGCAATCCATTTTTTCATCAGTTTTCCTCATCGTCTCATTATTGAATAATAAATTAAAGAAAATAGGCATGGCTTTTGCACCGATTATGCATTAAATATTAGTGTAGCATGAATATAAACTACAAACAACGCTAAAACAGGACCATCACCTTTCGCGGTCTCGTTTGTTTTATATCGCTTTACATGCAAGGCGCGCCTTGCTATACTGATGACACGTGCTATTGGAGAACCGGCATGGAAACGGGTGGAATTCCCGTGCGGTCCCGCCGCTGTAAAAGCCGAGCCGTTTGCATGCGCCACTGATTCGTCGGGAAGGCGCAAACGGCAATCGAGGCTTGAGCCAGAATACTTGCGGTTCTTTATAATTGGCGTCTCTGCGAACGACGGAGAACCGCTGTGTAACGAACGGCCTGTTTCGGTTTCCCACCACTCCGCATCTGCTAAGAGACGCCGGAGTTTTTTATTTGTTCCGGAGGAAACGATTTGAGAAAACGCATTTTTGCGCTTGCGGGCGTGCGCCTGCTTCCTTTTCGCGGACGGGCAGCGCGAGGAGGCCTCTTTACAGAAAGGGCGGTTCGGTATGCTCGTCTATAGCGCGGCTGCAATTTTGATCGGTTTTCTCTTGGACCTGCTCGTCGGCGACCCGCAGGGCTGGCCGCACGTCGTCCGTTTTTTCGGCTGGCTCGTCACCAGGTTCGAGCGTCTGTTCTATCCCCTTAAAAACAAGCGGGCGGGCGGCGTCCTGCTCGTCGTCTGCGTGCTGACGATCGCGACCGGCCTGCCGCTTGCGGTCATATTGCTGAGCTGGAAGCTGTCGCCATGGGCGTACCTGTGCCTGGAGAGCCTTTTGATCTGGCAATTGCTGGCGATAAAGAGCCTGCGCGTCGAAAGCGACCTTGTATACCGGGCTTTGAAAAGCGGCGACCTCCCCGCGGCGCGCAAAGCCGTCTCCCGCATCGTCGGGCGCGATACGGACGCGCTGAACGAACAGGGCGTTGCACGCGCGGCGGTGGAAACCGTTGCGGAAAACGCGTCGGACGGAGTGATCGCGCCGATGCTGTATATCCTGCTCGGCGGCGGCGTTCTGGGCTGCTTTTACAAGACGGTCAACACCATGGACTCCATGATCGGGTATCGCAGCGAGCGATATCTCGACTTCGGGCGCGCGGCGGCGCGGCTGGACGACGCGGTTAATTTCGTTCCGTCGCGCCTTGCGGCGCTTCTCATGATCGCGGGAAGCAAGCTCTGCGGACTGGACGCAAAGCACGCCGTCTTCATCTGGAAGCGGGACCGCCGGAAGCACAAAAGCCCCAACTCCGCGCAGACGGAGTCCGTTGCGGCGGGCGCGCTCCGCGTCCGGCTGGCGGGCGACGCATGCTATTTCGGTAAACCGGTCAAAAAGCCGTTTATCGGGGACGATCTCCGCCTGATCGAGCCGGAGGATATCCGCCGCATGCATCGGCTTTTGTACGCAGCGTCCTGGCTGATGCTGTTTTTCATAATCCTGCTTCGGGGGGTGATCGTCCTTGCGAGCCTATGAGCACGGCGGGGATATTTACGGCAACGACGAAATTCGGCTGGATTTTTCCGTCAATCTGAATCCGTTCGGCATGCCGCAGGCCGTCAAAGCCGCGATTGCGGAGAATGTCGATTCGTTCGCCGCATATCCCGACCCGTTCTGTCGGGCGCTTGTCGCGGACATAGCGCGGAGCGAGCGCGTGCCGGAAAACCGCATTCTCTGCGGAAACGGCGCGGCCGACCTGATCCTTCGGACATGCTTTGCGCTGCGCCCGAAATTGGCGGCCGTGTTCGCGCCGACGTTTTCCGAATATGCGCGCTCTGTTGAGCAAACCGGCGGCCGCGTCGTGCAAATACCGCTTGCGCGCGAGAACGCGTTTGCCGTAACGGAAGACGCGATTAAAGCGATACCGGACGGAACGGACCTGGCGTTTCTGTGTAATCCAAACAACCCCAACGGCACGCTGGTTGATCCGAGCATCGTCGAATTGCTTGCAGGGCGTTGCGCGACGACCGGGGCAGCGCTGTTGATCGACGAAAGCTTTCTGCCGTTTACATCCGGTTCGTCGGCAATCCCACTGACGCAACGTGATCCGAACGTCATGGTACTCAAATCGTTCACCAAGCTTTACGCCATGGCGGGCGTCCGGCTCGGGTACCTCGTCTGCGGCGACGAAGGGCGGCTGGAGTCGATCGATCAAATTGCGCAGGACTGGAGCGTGTCCTCCGTCGCGCAGACTGCCGGGATCGCCGCGCTGTCCTGCGAGCCGGGCTGGTCGCAGAACACAAGGGCGTCTGTTCGGACAGAGCGCGCCAAACTTGCCTCGCGCCTTGCAAGCGCCGGGCTGCGCGTCTATCCGTCCGACGCGAATTTTCTATTGATCGAAAGCGATGCGCCGTTGTATCGGCGATTGAAGGAGAACGGCATTCTCGTGCGGGACTGTTCGAATTACCGCGGCCTGGACGAGCGGTTCATTCGGATCGGCCTGAAAACGCCCGATGAAAACGAAATACTGCTTTCGGCAATCCGGGAGGCGATGAACGCATGAGCAAGGCGATCATGGTGCAGGGGACGATGTCCAACGCGGGCAAGAGCCTGCTCTGCGCGGGCCTGTGCGCCGCGTTCCGGCAGGAAGGGCTGCGTGTCGCGCCGTTCAAGAGCCAGAACATGGCGCTGAATTCGTTTATCACCCGGGACGGGCTGGAGATGGGACGCGCGCAGGTCGTGCAGGCCGAAGCCTGCGGGATCGAACCGGACGTTCGGATGAACCCGATTTTGCTCAAGCCGGTGACGGACGTAGGCTCCCAGGTGATCGTAAACGGCGAGGTGCGCGGGAATTTCGACGCAGGCGCGTATTTTGCGATGAAAAAACAGC
>CAYUUB010000230.1:0-4027 GCA_964447725.1 uncultured Oscillospiraceae bacterium | reverse complement strand
ACCGTTTCGCCGACCTGAAGGCCCATAAGCGACGAATAACTCGTGAATTTAACGGTTGTGCCGAGCACTTCTTCCCCAACCATAAACTCGTCGTCCAGATTGCCGTATTCCAGCGCGACCAGGCAGGTCATGATCTTTGTCGTGCTGGCGGGATACACCTTTTCATCCGCCGCGCGCTCGTAGAAAACAACGCTCGGATTGTCCCCGTCCACCACGATCATGTGCGGCGTCGGAATCGATTCGTAATCGTACTCCGCCAGCGCGCTTGCCGGTGCAATCAACAACGCCAAAGCCAGTAAAACGCCAATGAATCGCTTCATTCCAATCTCCCATATCTTGTGTTCGTCGTTTTGCAGTATAGCAAAAGTAAGGCCGCTTTGGTAGATGTTTTTCGCTTTTGTGATTGATTGTTAACATTATGCAGGATATACTGACACTGGGTCGACGCTTTCTGTTTTCCGCCGCCAAGCGCCGGCTGTCGCTGCACGTAACACGTAATATGAATTTCGAGACAAAGGAGCGAATCGATATGAAGCAATTCCGCTGTCCTGTCTGTGGTTTTATCCACACCGGCGACGCGCCGCCGGAGTTCTGCCCGCAGTGCAAGGCGCCGGGCAATACGTTCGTGCTGCTAAGCGAAGAACGCAAGCCGTACGCCGCCGAGCACGTAGTCGGCGTCGCCGCGGGCGTAAACCCCGAAATACTGGAAGGGCTGCGCATGAACTTCACCGGCGAATGCACCGAAGTCGGAATGTATCTTGCCATGGCGCGCGTTGCCGACCGCGAAGGATACCCGGAAATCGCGGAAGCGTTTCGCCGGTATGCCTTCGAGGAGGCCGATCACGCCTCCCGGTTCGCCGAGCTTCTCGGAGAGGTCGTCACCACCTCTACAAAACGCAATCTCGAATTGCGCGCAGCCGCCGAATACGGCGCAACGGAGGGCAAAACCGCCCTTGCGAAACGCGCGAAGGAGCTCAATCTCGACGCCATTCACGACACGGTGCATGAAATGGCGCGCGACGAAGCGCGCCACGGAAAGGGTTTCGAAGGCCTTCTGAAACGGTACTTCGGATAATACGGCCCGCGATTTCCATGCGACTTTGCGGATTTAAACATAGAAACAAGCTCTTTGGAGGTGCAGATCATGAATCCACTCAATACTTACCTTGACCACACTTTGCTGAAAGCCGAAGCGACGCCGGACGATATCCTGCGCGTCGTAGAAGAAGCAAAGCATTACAAAACCGCCAGCGTCTGCGTCAACACGTGCTATGCGTCGCTCGTCAGCGAGCATCTCAAAGGCAGCGGCGTAAAAACATGCGTGGTCGTCGGATTTCCGCTTGGCGCCATGTCCACCGCAGGAAAATCGGTCGAAGCCGCCATAGCGGTGCGCGACGGTGCGGACGAGGTCGACATGGTCATCAATGTCGGCGCAGTCAAAGCGGGCCTCTGGAGCGCCGTGCAGGCGGACATCTCGGCGGTCGTCAACGCGTCCAGACCGGCGATCGTCAAGGTCATTCTGGAAACCTGCCTGCTGACCGACGACGAAAAAGTTCGGGCTTGCCTTGCCGCAAAGGCTGCCGGCGCGGCTTTTGTCAAGACCTCCACGGGCTTTTCGACCGGAGGAGCGACGCTTGAAGACGTCGCCCTGATGCGAAAAACCGTCGGCCCGGACATGGGCGTTAAAGCCAGCGGCGGCGTCCGCACGCGCGAACAGGCGGAAGCCATGATCGCCGCCGGCGCAACGCGCATCGGCTGCAGCTCGACAAAAAAAATCATGGAGTCATAATCATTCAGTATTTTCAGAGAATATTCACAATTTAGCGTTCATCGCACAAAAGCGGACAAAACTCCAAGGTGTGACGGTTTTGCCCGTTTTTCTTTGCTTTTCCCCCACGAACGGACGGTTTGTTCTTGCAGGATTAACAAATTATCCATAGTTTCTTCACAATAACCCCAATCATTTACCCCCCGCTTGTATGGTAAACTATATTTGCAGTTGAATGGATACCTATGCATATCCGTTTGAAATACATCGGTTAAATTCCCCGGTGTCTGCCGATTTCCAGAGCAAGGAGCGTGAAAAATATGGAAAATCATGGTAACTCATACGGATTCCCGCCATACGAGGACGATCCGAACGCGAACGGGTCGGATCCGTATGCCCCGCGTTCTTACCGTGATGATCCCGCAGCCAGCAATAACGATCCAACCTCCTATGGACAGGACCCGGGCCAATACGCCCAGCACCCGTTCCCCGACGGTCAGGACGACAACGGTTATGCATCCGGCAATGCGGGTTATCCCGGCGGCGACTATACGGCGCGCCATCCAAGAACGGATTATAGTCAGCAGGGCGCGTATGATCCTGATGCGGGCGCTTCTTATGAAAACGGCGAGGCCAATCCGTATTCGGGCGGTTACGCTCAGGGTACGAATTACCCGTACGCTTCCGACGGCGGTTACGGCAACGACGCCTATGGCGCTCAGGACAACGCGCATAATCAGCCGTACGGCGCATCCGATTACCAAAGTCCGAACGACGCCTACACAACCCGCAGAACCAATCGCTATTACGACGACCCCAACAGCTATACAACCGGTCGCACGTCCATGCCGCATGGTGACGCGGGTTATACGCAGCGTGGCGCAACCGGTCGAACCGCTATGCCGAATACGGATTACGACCAGCGAAGCGGTTCGGAGCGCTATTATTCCGATCAGCGCGGGGCTGCAGAATACGACGACGCGACCTATGATCGTCCGGAACGTCCGTACAGAAGCCGCAAAAAGCGCAGCAAGTTTGCCAAATTCATGCATGCGCTCGGCTTATACCTCGCGCAATTGCCGGCCAAAACGCTCGTGATCTTCGGCGGCTCGTTCGCCATGATCCTCGTAGCCATAATCCTTCTCGCAGTGTTGCTTCCCAACAATTCCCGGACCGAAGGGGCGGACGACGGACAGCTTGCGCTATCCGACGTCACGCCAACGCCTTCCATTGCGCCGACCAATACGCCGGCCCCGACGGCAGAAGCAACGTTCTCTCCGACGCCAGCCGTTCTTGAAGACAGCATCAGCGCGGCCGGAACGGTCAGCGACCTGATTCCAGATATTCAGAAGCGGCTTGTCGAACTCGGCTATATGGACGAACCCGAGGGAGGGTATACCACCAAATACGGACCGACCACAAAGACCGCCATCCGCCTGTTCCAAGTGAAAAATTTTGACGACTACCACGACTGGGATGGCATCATCGGAAACGATACTTATAACCTGTTGATGAGCGACGACGCGAAGGCATACTACCTAGCGCGCGGCGATGGAGACGACCGCACCAAGGTCATTACCAAGCTGGTCGAGGACGTTACGAACCTGCAGAACCGCCTGATTGAACTCGGCTATCTGTCGGCGGGGAGCGCGACCGGACTGTATGGCAGTACGACGGTGACCGCAGTGCAGAAGTTCCAGGAATATCACGGCCTCGACGCAGACGGAAAAGCCGGTCAGGAAACGCTTGCCATACTCTACAGCACCGACGCTATGGATGCCACGACAGGCGCCGCCAATAACCTTTCCAAGATTTCGCCCACGCCCGCCGCATCGGACGCGGCGACCACGGACGCGACGACCACAACGCCTGCGCCATAACGCGTTAAGCATCGCATCAAAAAGTGGACGTTTCAAGCGTCCGTTTTTGGCTGTCGAAAAACTTGTTTTCTGATGGGGCGCCAACAATGTCAGGCCTTCGTTTCGCAACAGATCAGCCGGTACTCGCCGGTCTCCACGTCGTACCGGCAGGAGCGATTCTTGCCCGCGTCCTTTGCGTGGTAAAGCGCTTTATCCGCAAAGAAATACGCTCGGTGCGCAAGCACGGGCGGCAGGATACACAGCCCGGCGCTGATCGTAACGTTCGGGTGTTCCATGGCGCCTTCATTCGGAATGTTCATCCCGGCGATCGCGACTCTCAGTTCCTCGGCGACGCGTTCGCAGTGCCCGGGCGAATTTTCCATCCATACCGCAAGGAACT
>CAYUUB010000229.1:0-4044 GCA_964447725.1 uncultured Oscillospiraceae bacterium | reverse complement strand
GGGAAGAGGAAGCAAGTATAATCATAAACACTCCAAGCCGGGAAATCCCGGATTCTTACAAATCTTTACGACCGCCGCCGAAGCGGACGGACAAGGCGGGCTTACATCTTGTCCGTATCGATCTGGACGGGGCAGTGGTCGCTGCCCAGCACGTCGCTCAAAATCAGGCTGTCCCGCACCCGTCCGATCAGCCGTTCGGACACGAGAAAATAGTCGATGCGCCAGCCCGCGTTCCGGCTGCGCGCGCCGCCGATGTAGCTCCACCAGCTGTAAGCGCCGGTTCTGTCGGGATAAAAGTGTCGGAAGGTATCGACGAATCCGCTTTCGAGCAGGCGCGTCATGCAGGCGCGCTCCTCGTCCGAAAAGCCCGCGTTCATATGATTCGTTTTTGGGTTTTTCAGGTCGATTTCCTCGTGCGCGACGTTCATGTCCCCGCAGACGACGACGGGCTTGACCGCGTCCAGCGTTTTCAGATAATCCAGGAACGCGTCCTCCCACTGCATGCGGTAGGGCAGGCGTTTCAGCTCGTTCTGCGAATTCGGTGTGTAGACCGTGACGAAGTAGAAATTCGGGTATTCGAGCGTGATGACGCGGCCCTCACTGTCGTGCTCGGGCATGCCGATGCCGTAGGATACGCTGTCCGGCTCATTTTTCACGAAGATCGCCGTGCCGGAATATCCTTTTTTCTCCGCGCTGTTCCAGTAGACGGTGTATTCGCCTGCGTCGGCCTCGAACTGGGACGGATGCATCTTTGTCTCCTGAAGCGCGAGAATGTCGGGAGACGCTTCCCCGACGAAGTCGAAGAATCCTTTTTTGATACAGGCGCGCAGCCCGTTGACGTTCCAGGAAATCAGTTTCACGGCGAAATCTCCTTTATGCTGAAAACAGCTTGCAAATTCTTTATCAATATAGCATAGCCGGGGTGGATTGACAAATCGCGCGTCACCGCCCGCCGGTCAGGAAACGATATGCGCGGGGCAGGCGCCGCCACAGCAGGAAGGCGAGCGGAATCAGCACGAGCAAAGCGAAAACGGGGACGCTCGCATAAGCGATCAGCATGAACGCCTGCGTGTGCGGAAGAAGCGCATACTGGATTTTTTTGACGACGGAAAACACCAGAATGTGCATCAGATAGACGAAAAACGAAGTGTCAAACAGTCTGCTTTCCGGCACCGAATTCATATCGATGGCGTACCAAATGCAAAACACCATAAAAACGCTGTATAGCTCGTTGTCGAAAAATGCATTGGTCAGCGCAAGCAGCGGGATACAAACTGCAAGTGCAATCCGAAGTCGCCTGTGAACCGGCCTGACAAGCAATTCCGGGCGTCGAAGCGCGAGATACGCGCCCAGTGCGTAGAAAAAAAGGAACCGCCAGCTCAGGCTCGTTACGGAAGGGAAGGAAAACGGCCTGATCAACAGCATGGCAAACAACAAGGCGATAACGCCTTCGCCGACCCACCTTTTTGAAAGCAGCGCGTAAAAAACGGGGGCGCAGAGCGTCAGCAGGATCAATGTCTTGATGAACCACATAAACCCGGAATACGTGTGCAGAAAAACGGATTGGAAAATTTCGTTTACCGTGATTGGCGCCGGGGCGGCGTTGATCAACCCGGAAAGGAACGGCAGCCTTGGAAGGACTGCAAACAACACGAAATAGATCGTGTTCCAAAGCAGATATGGCAGCAGCAGCGTTTTTGCGCGGCGCTTCCACTTGGCAAGAAGGCAGTCCCAGGAAAAATCCCGAAAAAATAAAAATGCGGAAAGAAAGAAAAATAACGGTACCGCCCACTCGAACGAACCGATCAGCTTCTGCTCGGCGAGGTATCCGGCCGTGCCGTCCAAAAATCCGAACTGGTCGTAGTTTTCGGCGTGGATGTAAAGCACTCCGACGATCGAAACGAACCGGAGCAGGCTGACCTTATGAAAAAATCGATCGTTATAAATAACTTCCATAATACCAATTCTTTTCAACGGACGTCCGGGTTGACAAAAAACAAAATCATACGACAAATATATAACAAAAGAGATTGACAATCAAGCAAGAATAGCTATAATGTACCATATGAAACAAAAACGGAGGTGATTGAAACGAGCAGGTCGACCAACCCAGCAGCATATGCAGCGCTTGTTTCGCAAACGTTTTTGTTTCACGGCATACCGGAAACCGACATCGTGCCGCTCCTCGGCGGCGACGGGCTGCGCGTTTTACACTATGAAAAAGATCAGATCATCTTCGACCGCGACCGGAACGACCGGACGCTGGCAATCATTCTGTTTGGGAGCTGCGTCGTCACGAAAGAAACCGGCGGGACGAAAATGCCGATGAGCGTGCTGAAGCAATGCGACCTGTTCGGCGCGGCGGCGCTGTTTTATCATGAGGAGCGCTATGTTGCGCGCGTTACGGCCGCGGAGAGCACATGGATTCTGCTGGTACCGGAAGCGGCGCTTCGAACGATGATGCAAAAAGATTTCCGCGTCGCGGAAAACTATCTGTCGTACCTGACGGCGCGCATCCGCTTTTTAAGCGAGCGGCTGGACGGGTTTTTGCCGCAGTCGGTCGAGGAGCGCGTGCTGAACCACATCAAAACGCACGCGAAAAACGGCTTGTACCGCTCGGAATGGAGCGTCAGCGCGCTGGCGGAGGCGCTTTGCATCAGCAGAACGACGCTGTACCGCGCGATGGACAAACTGGTTTCGGATGGAAAAATAGAGCGTCATGGGCGGGCGTTTCGCCTGCCGGAAGGAGATAAAGAATGAAAAAACTGTTTGCGGCCCTGTTGGCCGCCGTCATGCTGCTCGCGCTTGGCTGTGCGAAAACGCCCGCGGAGCCGATGCAGATCGCCGCGCTTAAGGGACCGACGGGCATGGGCATTTCCTACCTGATGAGCGAGGACACGGAGAACTACAATGTCGAGCTTTACGACGCGCCGGACACCGTCGTCGGCAAGTTCGTCAGCGGCGAAATCGACGTTGCGGCCGTGCCGATCAACCTTGCTTCCACGCTGTACAAGAAGACCGAGGGCAACGTCGTCGTGCTCTGCATCGATACGCTCGGCGTTCTGTATGTGGTTGAAAACGGCGACACCGTCAACTCGCTCGACGACCTCGCCGGCAAGACGATTTACGCCACCGGCGAGAGCAGCACGCCGCAGTTCGTCCTGGATTACCTTCTTGCGCAGAACGGCCTGACCGACGACGTGACCGTGGAATACGTCGGCGAACATACGGCTCTGGCCACGATGCTCGCCTCCGGCGAAGCGGACATCGGCATGCTGCCGGAGCCGTTCGTATCGTCCGTCACGCTGAAGAATGCGGACGCGCGCATCGCGCTCGACCTGAACGAAGCGTGGGAGGAGACTTCCGGCACGAAGCTCGTGCAGGGCGTTTATATCGCGCGCCGCGACTACTACGATGCGAACAAGGATGCGATTGAAACGTTCCTTGAAGATTACAAGGATTCCGTCGATCGCGTGAACACGCAGGACGACGCGGCGAGCATCGTTGCTTCGCTTGGCATCGTCGCATCGGAAGAGATTGCGGCGGCGGCGATTCCGCGCAGCAGCATCGTCTGCATCACGGGCGACGAGATGGTTACGTCCTGCGACGCCATGCTGAACGTCCTGTTCACGGCATATCCGAGCTCCGTCGGCGGGGAACTGCCCGGCGAAGACTTCTATGCGGATTAAGCAAAACTGGCTGAAAAAGGCGCTGATCGCGCTGGTCTATATTGCGGCTTGGGAAGCGGCGAGCCTGCTGGTCGGCAGCGAGCTGTTGCTTCCCTCGCCGCTTTCCACGCTGAAACGCTTTCTTGAGCTTCTCGGCGTCGCCGAAAGCTGGGAACTGGCGGGTCTGTCGCTGCTGCGCATCATGGGCGGCTACCTGCTCGGCGTCATCAGCGGGATCCTGTTTGCAATCATTACCGCGCGCTCCGCTTTTATGGAGAGCCTGCTTGCCCCGTTGCGCGGCGTGGTCAAGGCGACGCCGATCACATCTTTCATCCTGCTGGCCCTGCTCTGGCTGGATTCCAACCTCGTGCCGCTG
>CAYUUB010000228.1:0-4058 GCA_964447725.1 uncultured Oscillospiraceae bacterium | reverse complement strand
TATCAATTTGATTCGAATCAGCGCGAAATTCCTGAAAAAGACGTGCAAGCGCTGAAGCAAATCTTAACCGACCATGGTTTAAGAGCACTGTAAAGGAACGGAGAGCGATGATTCAAAAATTCTTAGCCTTAGCCGAACGCGGCGAAAATGTCTTCATTTCGGACGTTTTTCAAGCGTTTTCGAGTGAAAAAGCATGTATTTGCTGTGAACTGGAACTGGGGACCGGCGGGAAAAAAGGATGGGAAATCCGTGTTCCCGAAACAAGCGATCCCGACGAACGCGCCTTTGTGCAGGAGTACTTTTACGCCAATGTTTACAACCTGATTTCGACGTTCGGTGGAAAGGCAATGACGCTGTTTATTCGCCCCGGCGACGTGTTTTCGGAAGCGCTCTGCAGCACGCTGAACGAAACCTTTCAGGTGGGACTGGCGAAAAACGCAAGGACGGGTTACGGCAAATGCCTGAACGTGACCGACCGCATCAACGCGGCAACGGGCGCGGAACCGTTTTCGTTTCGGATTGTACAATCCGATTGCCCCGCAGTGGCGACGCCGCCGCAACAGAAAACCGACGCGGTCTCCTCCTTTTTATCAGCGGTGAACAAAGCTTGCGGCGCGGCGCTCTGCGGGATCGATATCGGCGGGACGGACATCAAGGTCGTTGGAATCAGGGACGGCCGGGTTGTCGCCGTGAAAGAATATGACTGGAACCCGGCGGCAATGACGGGCGTCGACCAGATCGTGGGGCCGGTGCTGCTGATGGCAAAGATTATGCGCGCGGCGCTGTCGCTCCCGCAGACGCCGGAAGCGGAACGGCTGAAGGCGGAACTGATGAAAAAGGGCGCTTCCGACGAGGCGATGCGATCTGCTGCGAATGCGATAGCCGCCGCATATGGCGAACCGGCGCTGCTCGACGGAATCGGCGTTTGTTTTCCGGACGTGGTGATCGACGATATGATCGTCGGCGGCGAAACCTACAAAACGCGCGGCATCCGCGAACATTCGCCGGACTACGACAAGGAATTTCCCAAACTTGCGGAACTCAAAAAGTTGTTGCTCGGACAGTGCCGCGCAGGCGGCGTGGTGCATATCTCCAACGACGGGTCGCTTGCCGCATATACGGCGGCGGTGGAGCTTGCGCACTCGGACCGGGCGGGCTCGGTCGCGGACGGCGTGTTTGCACACACGCTCGGCACGGAGCTCGGCACCGGGTGGATCGACGAAACCGGCGAAATCCCGCAGATACCGCTGGAAGTGTATAACTGCGTGATCGACCTCGGCAACCGGCCTGCGCGCGCATACGACGTGCTCGACGTGCGCAGCGTAAACAACTTTAACTCCGGGTTACCGGGAACGCTGCAGAAATACTGCAGCCAGAGCGGGGCTTACCGGCTGGCGATGCGGATATTTAGGGAAGAAGCGCCGGAATTATACGGAAGTCTGTTTGAAAAAGGCTTTCTGGAGGAAAAGGACGGCGGCGTCTATGTGGCGCTCGATCCGGCGGACATGCGCAAGCCGCTTCTGGAGTACCTGATGAAGCTTGCGGCGGACGGCGAACCCGCCGCGGAAACGATTTTTCGCGAGATTGGCGAATACCTCGCCGTCACGTTTGAAGAGACGGAGCGCATGCTGAACCCGAAGACCAAGTCGCGCGTGCTGTTCGGACGCTTCGTCAAGCGCAAGCGCTGCTTTGAGCTCATGCAGGAAGGCGCGTCGAGCCGCTCGGCGGTTCAATTCACGGCGGGCGACGGCAACCTAGCGTTCACGCCGCTGATGCGCGACCTGAAGGCCGACCCGGTGCACACGGTTGCGCAGTTCGGGCAGGCGGTCGGCGCGGCATATTTTGCAGCGTCGGTTCTATAAAACGATTTTACGGAGGGAAAACATGAAAGAGCAGAACTATCTGGATTGTCTTGTCGGGGTTTTCGGACATCCCGCGGCGGAAAATCCCGGCGTGGTCATTCAGGAAGCGGCCTTTCGGGACATGGGGCTCGATTTATGGCGGTTTCTGACGATCGATGTGGACCCCGACAAGCTCGAAGACGCGATGAAGGGCCTGAAAGCGTTCAAGATGCGCGGCATCAACTGCACCATTCCGCATAAGATCAACGTCATTCGGTACCTCGACGAACTTTCCGAGAGCGCGAGCCTGATCGGTGCGGTCAACATGATCGTCAACAACGACGGCAAGCTGTTCGGCGAAAATACGGACGGCAAAGGCTTTATGGAATCGCTCAGCGAAAACGGTGTCGACCCGAAAGGCAAAAAGATCGTTATCCTCGGCGCGGGCGGCGCTGCACGGGCAGTGAGCGTGGAACTCTCCCTCGCGGGCGCGGGCAGCATCACCATTGTCAACCGGCCGGAGGACGCGGCGCTCGCCACGAGCCTGATGGATCTGCTGCAAAGGATTTCCAACGAATGCACGTTCGTAACATGGGACCACACCTATACGGTGCCCGCGGACACGGATATCCTCGTCAACGCGACGCCGATCGGGCTGTATCCCAACGTGGACGACATACCGAACGTCGACCTCGATACGATCTTGCCGGGCATGTTTGTTCAGGATGTGATACCGAACCCGGCGATCACCCCGTTTTTGCGGGCTGCGGAGGCGCGCGGCGCACGCTGGAACACCGGCACGGGCATGCTGATCAATCAGGCGGCGATCAATATTGAAATGTGGACCGGGAAAAAACCGAATAAGGACGTTATGCTCAAGGCGCTGCAGGAGGCGCTGAGCTGAACGCCACAGACCGATTTCGGCTGAATGGGCTGAATGCTTTCCAAATTGCAGGACCGACAAAAAGCCGGCCGGCCGAAGCAGATGCGCAAAAAAGCGCCCTACAACGGAATAAGCGGGGGACGTTTAAGGGAGACAGGGGGAACGAAGCCTGCTTAAATAAAAAGGAGGAAAACACAATGACCAAAAAAATTCTCGTAATGCTCTTGGCACTGGTTATGGTAGTCAGCATCTTTGGCTGCACCACCAAAACGGAGGAAGCAACGGATGAAACCGCAACAGAAGCTGCGGCAACGGAAGAAGCAGCAACAGAGGATGCAACGCCCTATAAGGCTGCCTTCATTACGCAGGCGCTGTCCAACGAGTCGCAGGCGTATTCCTGGAAGCAGTTGCAGGCATACTGTGCGGACTACGGCTTTGAAATGGATGTGTTCGAAGGCCAGAACGACGTGCAGAACGAGGCGAAGGCTGTCAGCACCTGCATTGCGCAGGATTACGATGCGATCTTTATCAATCCCAGCGACATCAACGCGATCGTCCCGAGCCTGATGGAAGCCAAGGAGGCCGGCCTCATCGTCGGCATGTTCTCATCGGACCTTCCGGAAGAATATCAGCAATACCGCGATTTCTTCTGCGGCGTTGACGATACGATGGCGGGCCAGACGGCAGGCCAGGCGTTTGTCGACCATTTCCCGGACGGCGCGACCATTGTTGAAGTCGGCGGCCAGGCGGGCCACGACGCGCAGATCAAACGCCACGACGGCTTTATGGAGGTCATCGACGGCACCAACATCACGCTGCTCGACTCGCAGAACTGCAGCGGCTGGGTAACCGCGGACGCCATGGCGATTATGGAAGACTTCATCGTCAAGTACGGCGATGAGATCGACGGTGTGTTCTGCCATTGGGACAACGGCGCGACCGGCGTCATCGAAGCCCTTAAAAACGCGAACATGGAAGGCGTATACGTAGTCGCGGTCGACGGATGCCGCGCCGGATACGACCAGGTCGAGGACGGCACACAGGCTGTATGCATCGGCCAGAGCTTCACGAACATGGCCATCAAGAGCCTCGAGAACGCGAAGGCAATGCTGACCGGCGGCACCTATGAAGCGATCAACTTCATTCCGCTGGACGTCGTTACCGCGGACAACATCGATACCTTCCCGTATCCGGAATGGTAAGGGTTCACTGAAACCAAAGAGACGGGGCCGGCCCGGCGGAAACGCCGGGCGGCCCTCCAATGTCGCTTGCAGAAAGAATTGAAAGGGGAAAAGAAGGCGTGGAAGAGAAGGAGCAGGGAATCATTCTTTCCA
>CAYUUB010000227.1:0-4070 GCA_964447725.1 uncultured Oscillospiraceae bacterium | reverse complement strand
ATATCACAAGCTGATCGACGAAGTGCTCGCGTTCCTCGCGGGCAAAACGGACGATATCGTGCACGATCTGACCGCACAGATGGAGCAGTCGTCCGAACAGATGGACTTTGAGCGCGCCGCCGTTCTGCGCGACCGCGTCCGGGCGATCCAAAGCCTGAACGAAAAGCAGGCGGTCATCGCGCCGACCAATATGATGCTGGACGTGTTTGCGCTCGGCCGGCTGGAGAGCGCGGCGCTCGTGTTCGCGCTGTTCGTGCGCAACGGCAAGGTGATCGGTACCGAGAAATTCCGAATGGACGCCGACGCCGAGGAGTCCGACGCGGACGTCCTCGCCGCTTTTTTGTCGCAGTATTACGCGGAATCCGCGTCGTTCGTGCCGGAGGTCCTGCTCTATCAGGACGCTTCCGACATGGCGTCCATCGCGGAATGGCTTTCCGGGCTCGCGGGCCGCAAGGTGAACGTGCACCGTCCGCAGCGCGGCGAAAAACGGAGACTCGCGGAGATTGCCTACCGCAACTGCCTCGACGCGCTGGAAAAGGACGCGTCTTTGCAAAAACGCGCCTGGGAACGCGGCGAGGGCGCGCTCGTGCAGCTCAGCGCGATCCTCGGTCTCGAAACCGTTCCCAAACGCATCGAATGCTTCGACAACTCGCATATCCAGGGCCGCGACACCGTGTCCTCGATGGTCGTGTTCACGGATGGTCAGCCGAACAAAAGCGCCTACCGCCGGTTCCGCATCCGCGAGGAGGCCGGCGGCAACGATCTGATCGCCATGCGCGAGGCGCTCACGAGGCGCTTTCAGAAAGCCGCCGACAATGCGTCCGGGTTCCTTCCGCTGCCCGACCTGCTGGTCATGGACGGCGGGCCGACGCAGCTTCAGGTCGCGCTTGAAGTGCTCGATAAATTTTCTCTGGACTTTATTCCGGCCGTCGGGCTCGCCGAACTCAGCGAGACGATCTACCTGCCCGGATCGGACGAGCCGATCGCGCTGCCGCGCAACTCCGCGCCGCAGCATCTGATCGAACGCCTGCGCGACGAAGCGCACCGCTTCGCCATCAGCTACCACCGCAACGTGCACAACCGAAACGCGCTGTACTCGATCCTCGACGGGATCGAAGGCGTCGGCGACAAACGCAAACGCGCGCTGTTCGATTCGTTTATCACGCTGGATGCGATCAGGGCGGCGACAAAAGCAGAGTTGCTCGCCGTCCGCGGCATCGACACGCGTACGGCGGACGCGGTCTATCAATATTTCCACAGGGACGAATCAGGCGAAGCGGACGATCCGAACGTCCCAAAACACCAAAAATAAACGAAAAATCACATGAAAAAACCGCGGAAGCAATTCCCGCGGTTTTGTTCAATCCTGTGGCATTCGTTCCAATATCATGTTGAGTATATCCCGCAGCCGCTCCGGCGCGGGCACGGTATAGGCTTCATCCGCGCCGCCAATTTTCAGCGACGGCACGTCATGCTTTTTCGTTATGGCGACTTCCACGGTCCGCGCTTCACAAATTTCATCGAACCCGATTGAGAACCGCTTCGCCGTTTTGTTCGTCATCGGTTCCGGCATCGAAACGCCCTCCACGCCGCGCTCCGTCACCGCGACAAAAACGCCTTTCAGTCGCTTCTTCGTAATGACGGCAGAGGCCGCGCGCGCCACCATCCAAACGCAGAGTGCCGCGCTTACGATCATGACAAGTTCGGGCGAAGCGACCGTGACCAGCCGTTCGCCGCCTGCGCTTTCACGCTGAATATTGACGATGTTGATTACGATGACCACGGCGATCACAACAATATTGCTCCAGAATGTGATGTCCAGCAAACTGGTCGCCTGCCTGTCGACTTTCGATTTGATTCCGTTTCCTTTTTTGTTCTCTTCCATTCAGGGTTCCTCCGGGTATCCGTCATCCGGTATGCATGCTTTCCTACACACCGGCAGCAAAACGGAGGGCGCGTCCCGCCCTCCGCATGATGCAATTGTCAATCTTCGTCTTCGTCTTCCTTTTTGGCCTGTTCGATGATCTTCTTTGCAATGTTCGCCGGAACGTCCTCATAGCGGACGAATTCGCTCGTGAACGATCCGCGCGCCTGCGTCATGCTGCGCAGGTCGGTTGCGTACTTGAACATTTCGGAGAGCGGTGCTTCCGCAATAATGACGGTCCCTCCCTGCACCGGGTTCATTCCCAGCATGCGTCCGCGGCGGGACGAGAGGTCTCCGCTGATAGCGCCGACGTAGTCGTTCGGGACGAAGATTTCATAGTGATAGATCGGCTCAATCAGCGTCGGGTTCGCCTTTACGCAGGCGGCCTTGTAGGACAGACGCGCCGCGGATTTAAAGGCGACTTCCTTCGAATCGACCGGGTGGTACTTGCCGTCGTAAAGCGTGGCTTTGACGCCGACCATCGGATAACCGGCGAGCACGCCGTGCTTGAGCGCTTCCTTCAGGCCCTTCTCGACTGCGGGAATGAATTCCCTGGGAACGACGCCGCCGACGATCGCGTTGACGAACTCGTATTCCACGTCCTGGTCCGTCGGCTCAAAGCGCATCTGCACAACGCCGAACTGGCCGCTTCCGCCGGACTGCTTCTTGTGCTTGCCCTCGGCTTCCGCCATGGTGTGGATCGTCTCGCGATACGGGATACGCGGATCGGAAATCTGCGCTTCCACGTTCGTCTTGTTCTTCAGCTTGCCGCAGACCACGTCGATATGCATTTCGCCGAGGCCCTCGATCAATACGTCGCCCGTTTCGGAATCCTTTTCGATCTTGATGGTCGGGTCCTCTTCCATAATGCGGTTCAGGCCCGAGATGACCTTATCGTCCTCGCCCTGCTTCTTTGCGGTGACGGCCAGGGAAATGGCAGGTTTCGGGAAGTCGATCGCTTCAAAGATCACCGGGTCGCCCGGATCGCAAAGCGTGTCGCCCGTCGCCGTATACTGCAGCTTCGGCAGCGCGCCGATGTCGCCGGCATTGAGCTTGTCGACGGAGATGCTCTTTTTGCCGCGGAGGATCACCGGGGACGTCGATTTTTCAGTTTTTTCGGCGTTTGCGTTATACAGCGAAACCGACACGTCCAGCGAACCGCGGTAAACCTTCACGATGGAATATTTGCCAAACTGGTCGAACGTTGTTTTAACGACCTGCGCGGCGAACTTCCCGTCCTGCGAAACGACGACCTCTTCGCCCGTTTTCGCGTTCGTCGCTTTCGGCGCTTTCGCCTGGTCCGCGGACGGCAGATAATGGATGATGTTGTCCATCAGCGTGTAAACGCCGATGTTCTGTGCGGCTGAAACACAGCAAACGGGCGTGACCACGCCTTCTTTTACGCCAAGCGACAGGCCGCCGATCAGTTCTTCCTGCGTCAGCTCAAACGTTTCGAGATATTTCTCCATCAGTTCGTCGCTGCTTTCGGCCGCCGCTTCGCAAAGCTTTTCGTAAAGGTCCTGTGCCCTGGATTCCAGGTTCGACGGGATTTCGGCGTCTTTCGTCCCCTTCTTGTCGAAGAGTTTCCCCGACATGTGGACGATGTCGACATAGCCCTTGAACGCGCCGCCTTCGATGATCGGAAGTTGCAGCGGGACCGCGCTCGAACCGAACTTTTCGGTGATCTCGCCCATGACCTTGTCGAAATTGGCGTTGTCGCGGTCAAGCTGATTGATGACGATCATGCGGGGCTTGTTTGATTTCACGCACATCGCCATGGCTTTTTCGGTACCAACGACCGGACCGGAAACCGCGCCGACGACGATCAGCGCGCCGTCCGCAAGCGTCATTGCCGCGGTGACTTCGCCGTAAAAATCAAAGAACCCCGGCGCGTCGACCACATTGATTTTTGTATCTTTCCATTCAAACGGCGCAAGCGCCATATTGATGGAGATGCCGCGAGAGATTTCTTCGGGGTCGAAATCGGTCGTCGTCGAACCGTTTTCAACCTTACCCAATCGGTCGATCAGCCCGGCGTCGAACAGCATTGCCTCGGTCAGCGTCGTTTTGCCCTCTCCGCCATGTCCGAAGACGCCAATATTGCGAATGTCTTTCGCGGTGTATTCCTTCATTTCGGTTCCCCCTG
>CAYUUB010000226.1:0-4078 GCA_964447725.1 uncultured Oscillospiraceae bacterium | reverse complement strand
ATCCGATGATCAAGGCGACGAAAGCCGGGCTGGACGTCTCCATCAACAAGCTTGAAGCGCACTATCTTGCCGGCGGCAATGTCGACCGCGTAATCAACGCACTCATCGCAGCCCAGCGCGCCGGCATCCCGCTCGGCTTCGAACAAAGCTGCGCAATCGACCTTGCCGGGCGCGACGTGCTGCAGGCCGTACAGATGAGCGTAAACCCGAAAGTCATCGAAACGCCCGTCATCGCCGCGGTCGCCATGAACGGCATCGAGCTGCGCGCAAAAGCGCGCGTCACCGTTCGCGCAAACATTGACCGTCTCGTCGGCGGCGCCGGCGAAGAGACCATCATCGCCCGTATCGGCGAAGGTATCGTCACCACCGTCGGTTCCAGCAACACGCACAAGGACGTTCTGGAAAATCCGGACCGCATTTCCCGCACGGTTCTGGACAAGGGCCTCGACGCCGGCACTGCGTTTGAAATCCTCTCGATCGATATTGCGGACGTGGACGTCGGCCGCAACGTCGGCGCGCAGCTGCAGATCGATCAGGCGGAAGCCGACAAACGCATCGCACAGGCAAAAGCCGAAGAGCGCAGGGCGATGGCCGTTGCGCAGGAGCAGGAAAACCTTGCCGCCGTGCAGGGCATGCGCGCACGCGTCATCGAGGCCGAGGCCGAAGTCCCGAAGGCGATGGCGCAGGCGTTCCGCGAAGGCAACCTCGGCGTGATGGACTATTATCGGATGAAGAATATCATGTCGGACACCGATATGCGCGAGGCCATCGGTAAAGGCACGAAGCCCGTGTCCACCGATAAGAAGAAATAAACCATGCAAGCGATATGGATCATTATCGTGATCGTATGGATCGTTATTCCATTGATCGCGAATAAGAAGAAGCGGCAGGCTCAGCAGCAGGCTGCACGCGAGCGCGCTGCCGCGCAGCGCGCCGCCCAGGCTGCCGCACACCAGCAGGCCGAAGCTGCAAAGCCTATGCGCACCGCGCCCCTCGCGCCGACGGTGCACCCGTCTGCTTTTCAGCCTGCTTTCGAGGGCACGCCGTCCACGGAAGGCACCGGTTCGTCCGAGGGCACCGGCTCGTCTGAAGGCACCGCCTCCCGCGAGGAAGGGACCGCCAGGCACACGATTACGTCCAAATTGCGCGAACTGAACCAGTCTCCGCAGCATGTTGTGTCGGTCAGCAGCATTTCCGGACACGCCCATCAGGAAACCAGCATGACCGGAATCCGGCCGGATTGTCCGCCGGACCCCGCTCCCGCCGTGACGGCGGTTACGCCGGTTGCAGCCCAAAGCGGCTTCCTTTGGGACCAGACGCAGGTTCTCAACGGCATCGTGCTTTCCGAAATACTCGGCCCGTGCCTTGCTATGCGGGAATAGTGCATGCGGCAAAACGGTTCTAAACAAGATGTACAATTCTGGCAAAGGGTACTGTTTACATCGGTACCCTTGCTTGTATTGTTTACCGTTTTTGCAAAATGGGTCCTTGTCGACGCGCCCGACAATCCAATCGCCATTCTTTCCGCAGCCGCGAGCGCGTTTTTGTTCGCCCTGCTAGGAATTCGCTTTATTCCGCAGTGGATGACGGCATGGAGCCGGAATCCCTGGCTCCCGGAACGTCCCGCGGTCGGCAAGCGCAGCGGGCGCCGAAGCCGGCTGCATCCGGTTTTGCAGTTGTTGCTCTATCTTGTGCTGTTCCGCCTGCTTGTCTTTGTGCTGGCCTATGTGTTTTCGCTCCGTCAGGGCGTGTACGGCGGCGGCCTTCTGGACCGCATCGGCATCTGGAACCAGACCGGAACGGACAGCCAGCATTACCTCACCATCGCGGAAAACGGTTATGTCAACACGGGCGACGACCGGCTTTTGATCGTGTTTCTCCCACTCTATCCCATTCTGGTGCGGATATTCAACTACATTTTCAACAACTATCTGACCAGCGGGCTGTTCGTTTCAAACGTCTGCTGGGTTTTTGCGGCCTATGTGTTTTACGAACTGGCGCTTCTGGATACCGACCGCCGCGGCGCGATGCGCGCGCTGAAATACTTTTGCATCCTCCCCGCGTCGTTCCTGTTTTCGTCGCCGCTGTCGGACAGCCTGTTTCTGCTGCTCTCCCTCCTTTGCGTCTACAGCGTCCGGAAAAACCTCTACCCGCTGGCGGGAGTCGTCGGTTTCTTCGCCGCTTTCACGCGGATGCCGGGGATTCTGCTGTTTGCGCCCGCCTGTTTCGAGCTCGTCGGAAAAATCGTGCACGAACGCCCCGCGCGTTTTCGCGACGTCCGCTGGAAATGGAAAATGACCGGCAACGCATTGTCGCTTTTGCTCATTCCCGCAGGCCTTTTGCTGTATCTCTACGTGAATTACCGCGTCACCGGCAACGCGACGATGTTCCTCACCTATCAGAGCGAGCACTGGCACCAGCAGCTCGGATGGTTCTTTGCGTCCAACGCAACGATCGTCGAGAACCTGACCACGACCTTTGCGGACAATACGCAAATGCTCTGGGGCCTTTGGATTCCCAATATCGTGTATCTTTTCGCGGCGCTCGGCATCGTGACTGCCGCGCAGAACAAGCTCCGCGCGTCGAACGTCGCCTACTTTATCCTCTACTATGCGGTCTGCATGGGCGCAACATGGTTGCTCTCGGCGCCGCGGTACCTGACGGCGGCTTTCCCGCTTGCGCTCGCGCTTGGCGCAATCACGGAAAAGAAGTGGGCCGACCGCCTTGCCACCGGCGTCTGCGTCGTGTCGTTTTTACTGTATCTTGCCGCATTCGTCAATCAGTGGTATGTTTATTAGCGTATGAAAAGTCTTTGGAAACTGTATATCACGTTCGTTAAAATCGGCGCGTTCATGTTCGGCGGCGGCTACTCCATGTTGCCGCTGCTTTCACGCGAACTGGTCGACCGTCTCGGCTGGACGACCGAAGAGGAACTTCTGGACTATTTCGCCATTGCCCAGTGTACGCCGGGCGTCATCGCCATTAACACCGCAACATTTATCGGCCATAAACGCAACGGCCTGATCGGCGGCGCGCTCGCCACGTTGGGCGTTATTACCGTCCCGCTGATCCTTGTTATCGTGATCGTGTCCACGCTGATGCGGTTTTGGAATCTGCCCGTCGTCACAAGCGCGTTCCACGGTATCCGCGTCGCGGTTGCCGCCCTGATTGCCGCCGTTGTGGTGCGGCTGATCCGTTCCAATGTGAAAAACCTGTTCGGCATCGTCCTCTGCCTGCTCGGGTTCACGGCGGTCGCCGTGTTCGGGCAGTCTCCGATCATCGTTGTCGTCGCAGCCGCGGTCACGGGCATCGTCGCCGGGAGGATTCGGAAATGACGCTGTTGCTATTGTTTTTCGAATTCTTTCAGGCAGGCCTGTTCGCCGTCGGAGGCGGCCTTGCAACGCTTCCGTTCGTCCTGAAAATGATGGAAAAGTACCCCGAATGGTTCGGCACGCTTCATCTTGCCGATATCACCGCGATTGCGGAATCCACGCCGGGCCCGATCGGCGTGAACGCCGCGACGTTTGCCGGGTACAGCGCGGCGGGCATCCCGGGCGCGCTCGTCGCTACGTTCGCCGTCGTCTTACCGTCCTTCATCATCGTTTCTCTGATTGCACGCGCATTGCAGAAGTATCGCGACAGCAAGCTCGTTTGCGATACGTTCAGCGGCCTGCGTCCGGCGGTCGCCGGCCTGATCGCCGCGGCCTGCTGGTCCGTCATGCAGTCCGCGCTGCTGACCGGCGTTACCGGAGACGGGCTCCTTCAAATGTTCGACTGGCGGAACGTCGCGCTTTTTGCCGTGTTGTTCGCGCTTCTGCTAACGCCGAAGGTGAAAAAAATCCATCCAATCTTTTTCATCCTTGCGGGCGGGGCCGTTGGCGTGCTGCTGGGCTTGTAAGCACGATTTTTACGCCCGTATTGCTGCGCGCGCCGGGCAACCGTGCGCAAAAAACATGAATTGACATTCCTTCCCAGCGTGGTACAATATTTCCATTGCGGCCGTGGTGGAACGGCATACACAACGGACTTAAAATCCGTCGGCGAAAGCTTGGGGGTTCAAATCCCCCCGGCCGCACCA
>CAYUUB010000225.1:0-4082 GCA_964447725.1 uncultured Oscillospiraceae bacterium | reverse complement strand
CCATGATGGGCGACATCCAGTCGTCCGGCTGCATGGGCGGGCTGATCTTCTCCTGGCAGGACGAATGGTTCAAGCGGACCTGGAACACGTCCGACCAGGAGGAGGCCGAGCGCAGGCCGTACTGGTTCAGCGTGGAAAGCCCGGAAAAGACGTTCGGGCTGCTTTCGTTCGATCCCGGCGAAACGAGCGCTGTGCTGCTCGACGGCGACAAAGGCGAATGGAGCGAATCGGACGTCGTGACGGAAAACGACGGCATGCGGCTGTCTGTCAAGAGCGACGAAGCGTACGTTTACTTCCTGCTGGAGACGGGCGGGCGCACGCTTGACGACGGGCCGCTGTACATCGCCGCGGACACGATTTCCGGCCAGGGCAACACGTCCTTCGACGGGCGCGGGCTTGCGCAGGGCGCGGACTTTCTGATCCGGATCGACGGCGAGGAAAACAGCGCGATGCTGACCGACCCGTATTACGACGTGTTCCAGTACCAGTATTCCGTTCTGAATTCGCTGGTGGAGCCGATCGAGCATCAGTTCGAAAAGGATTCCGGCACGTTTGTGCCGATCTACTCGGCGATGAGCCGGGAATTGGTGCTGCCGGAGACGGGTGAATTGGTCCCGTTTGCCAAGTTCGACGCGGGCAGCCTGCACTGCGGCGTTTCCGACCCGGACAGCGAGGCGTACGATTCGCTTTCGGATTTTTACGCGGGCGACGGTTTCGTCGAACTCCGCATTCCGTGGCTGTTGTTCAACGTCCGCGACCCGGGCACGAAAAACATCGTCGCCGACTGGAACGCGACCGGCGCGATCACCGGCGAAACGGTCGACTCGTTTGCGTTCGGCATTTTTTCCGGAAGCGGGGAGGACACGGTACCGTTCGGCGGCTACGGCTGGGACGCATGGGACCTGCCGACCTATCACGAGCGGCTGAAGAAGAGCTATTACATCGTTGCGCAGTGTTTTGCCGGTATCGACTGAGCAACGGCCGGCCGATACCCGGGACGAGATAAAGGAGGACGATGCTGCTTGGTAATCGTTCAAATCGTTGTCAACTGGATGATCGTTGTCATGGCGGCGTTTCTGGCGCTGTTTACGCTGCTGCTGCTGGTTCTGCACTTTACCGGGGCCGCGCAGGGCAAGCGCATAAAAAAGATGCGCGAGCAACTGCTGTGTCTGATTTCCGGAGAGGTCGAAGCGAGCCGAATCAAGAACAGGATCTACGAGATGGTGCGGCCGGACGGCGAGATCGACTCGATCTCCGCTATCCCGGGCATCCGCTCGCTGCGCGGCCTGCAGGTGATCTCCGAAACGGCGGACGAACTCAGCGGCGAAGCCTGGGACGTGCTCAGCAGCGAAGTCGGGGGCGAATGGTTCGGCAAGTACCTTAGGAAGCAACTGGACGGCAGGAACATGGACTCGATCATCCTGGTCGTCAAGCTGATCGGCGCGCTGAAGCTGACGCAGTACACGTCCGAGATCGTCGCGCAGGTTTACTGCTACCGCTCCGTAACGCAGATGCAGCACATCGGCATGCTTTCGCTCTGCCTGCTCGGCGCGGAAAAAGAGCTCGTGGCCGTCTGCCGCGACGAGACGATCGCGTCGCTGCTGTCGTTCCGCACGCTGGAGGAACTGTTCCGCACGTACACCGGCGACCGGAAAAAGCTATGCCGGATTTTGATCGATACCGCGGCCGACCTGTATATCCGGCGCACGTGCATCAAGGCGATCGGCGAATATGCGTACGGCGATCTGGCCGAAATGATCCTGCCGTACCTCGAATGCAAGCAGTTCAACGCGCGCGTGGACGCGATCCGAACGCTCGGTCAACTGAAATACGGACCGGCGCTCGACCGGATTCGGGCGTTTGCAAGGGACGAGCGCTGGGAGGCGCGCGTCGTTTCCGCAACGGCGCTCGGCAGTTACGGCGCGGAAAACAATTTTGACGTTTTGCTTGCGCTGCTTTGCGACCGGGAGTGGTGGGTGCGTTACCGCGCGGCGGAAGCGCTGGTCGGGTATCCCGACCACGCGGAACTCGTGCGCCGCGTGGAGGCGACGAACGACCGGTTCGCCGGGGAAATGATGCGGTTTGCGCTCGACAAGGACGCGCTGCTGAGAGGGGAGGTGGCGTGATGCATTCGGTGCTATATCGAATCGCGCTCGGCATCAACTATTTTTCGCTGGTCTACGTGCTCGCCGTCAGCACGATCTATTTAATCCAGCTGATCTCCGCATCCTTCGGGCTGCGCAAGTACGTCCGCTCGCTGCGGTATATCGATTACAGACGTTTTCTGGATTCGGAGCACATGGTGCCGATCTCCCTGCTGGTACCCGCGTACAACGAGTCCGCGACCATCGTCGATTCGGTCAAAAACCTCCTTTCTCTGGACTTTCCGGAATACGAGGTCATCGTGGTCAACGACGGCTCGAAGGACGACACGCTGCGGTTGCTGATTGACGAATTCAAGCTGCTGCCATTCCGCCAGCCGTATAAAAAGTCGCTGGAGACGGAAGAGATTCGGACGGTTTACCGCTCCGCGAAGGATTTCCGCCTGATCGTGCTGGACAAGGCCAACGGCGGTAAGGCGGACGCGCTCAACGCGGGCGTCAACGTTTCGTCGTACCCCATCGTGGTGACGATCGACGCGGACTCCATACTGGAAAAAAGCTCGTTGATCAAGATCATCTATTCCTTCGTCAGCGACCCGAACTGCATCGCGGTCGGCGGGATCGTCCGCATCGGCAGCGGCTGCGAGATCATCGACGGACAGCTCACCGAGGTCGGGTTGTCGAAAAAGCCGATCGTCGCGCTGCAGACGACGGAATACCTGCGCGCGTTTCTGACCGGGCGGCTCGGCTTCGACGTCATGGGCATGCTTTTGATCATCTCCGGCGCGTTCGGCGCGTTCAACAAGGCTTCGCTGATCGAGGTCGGCGGTTATTCGCGCAACTGCATCGGCGAGGACATGGAGCTGGTCATCAAACTCCACGAGCTGATGCACCGCAAAAAGCGGAAGTATTCGGTGCGTTTTTTACCGGACCCGATCTGCTGGACGCAGCCGCCGGAGCGCCTGAGCGACCTGAAAAAGCAAAGGAAACGCTGGCATATCGGCCTGATCGACAGCCTGCTGCGGCACAAGAGCATGCTCTTCAACCCCAGATACGGGCGCATCGGCATGGTCTGCATCCCGTATTATTGGATTTTCGAGCTGATCGGACCGGTGATCGAAACCGTCGGGTTCATCTTTGTGCCGATTTCGTGCGCGCTCGGCATCGTCAACATCCACTTTATGCTCTCGTTTTTCGCCGTCGCCGTGCTGTACGGGACGATCCTTTCGGTCGGCGCGCTGCTGCTGGAGGAAAACACGTTTAAAAAGTATCCCGACCTGGGCCAGTTGCTTCGGCTGTTTTTCTACTCGCTGGTGGACAATTTCGGATACCGGCAGCTCAACACCGTCTATAAGGTCGAGGCGATGTTCGGGTTCAAAAAGAACAAGAGCCGCTGGGGCGAACTCAAGCGGAAAGGATTCTCGGAAAAAAAGAAAACGCAGTAAAAAATGCGGTGCAAGAAAAGCCGGAGAGATTCGGCTTTTTTGTTATACAAAAAACATTAAAAAAACGGTTTGTAGGTTATACAATGATGTGAAACAGAGAGAGGAGAAAAAAGAAGCGAGGACTCCCGAAACCTGATAGAGTTGAGATTGAAAGAAAACAACGAAATCAGGAAGGCGGGAATCCTCAATGACAACGATACGGCAAAGGGCATACTTTCGTCAACGGGTTTTAAACGAAATCAGGAAGGGAAAGCAGGTTGCCGAGACGGCGCGGAAGTATCGAATCAGCCGGACGAGCATTTACAGATGGCAAAAGAAGTATGATGGGACAGTGGAATCGTTGTACGACGGCAGTCACAGGCCGCACCGGCATCCACGACAGCAAACCGAGGAAGAACTGACGCTGATCAAGCGGGTCTGGAGCCATAACAAAGGGCTGGGGCTAGTGTGTTTGCACATGATACTGGTGGATCGACACGGGAAGCTCATACGCAAGGCTCCGTTTCCAATCCGCATGGTGCAGACGGACAACGGA
>CAYUUB010000224.1:0-4092 GCA_964447725.1 uncultured Oscillospiraceae bacterium | reverse complement strand
TCCCGGTATAAAACGCCGTTGCGCACCACGACGCCCTGCTCGCGCGCGCCGTAATAATCGCCCGACACGGCGAATGCCGCCTGGTTGTCGTTTGCGATTTTCAGCGGCATTTCGTGCAGGCCGCGCCCATACGACCCGTCTGCAAACGCGGTTTTGAACGCGTCGATGTTTTTCACGTATACGTCTGCGACAAAGTACGTTACGCCGTCCGTCCGAACCGCATCGATCGCAATTCGCACGGTATCCGACTGATAGCTGCAGAGCGCGCCCGCGCCGGTATCGGCCGCCGGAAACGTTGCGGAAAAATCCCCGTTTGCGGCGGGTTCGGGTGTTGGCGAAGGCGTCGGTTCCGGCGTCGGCGTCGGAGCCGGCGTTTCCGCAGCGGCTACGCCGTTTGCCGTCAGCCCCGTGTCCGCCGGAAGCGGGTTTGCCAATGACGCGGTCATGGCATTGGACTGAGAAAGGACGTCTGTGGATGCCGGCACGATCGAACCGTTGCCTGCGTCGCCGCCGAGCAATTGCGGTGAAACCAGCCAGACCAGAACCAGCGTCAACAGGCACATAAAGAGAATCAGCACGTCCCGTACGACCACGAGTGCGCCGGACCATTCCATATTTTTGCTGTCGGATCGCGCATGTTCCATCCGTGTCCCTCCTGTTTCCATCATCCTACAAAGTGCGCATGAGAATCCCGCGAACGCATCATGAGAATTGGATGATATTCCGGTTTTTTATGAATTCTCAAGAAATTCTCATGGAATACTCATGTCTTCCCGTTCATTTACCGATATAATGAAAAAAAACCTGAATTGCACGCTGAATCAGGCGGTTCGGGAGCAGCAGTCTTCACCGTAAGGGGGCTTGGCCGGTGAAAATATTGATTATTGAAGACGAAGCGGAGATCGTGCGGTTCCTTTCGCTCGAACTCCGGCACGAAGGCTATTCGGTCGACAGTTGCGCCGACGGCCGGAGCGGCCTTCAAAAAGCGCTTTCCGGTGAATTCGATCTGGTCCTCCTGGACGTGATGCTGCCCGAACTCAACGGTGTCGAAGTTCTCCGGCGGCTGCGCAGGGAAAGCGCCGTCCCGGTCATCATGGTCACGGCGCGGGACGCGGTTATGGAGAAAGTCAACGGCCTCGATACCGGCGCGAACGACTACATTACGAAGCCGTTCCACATCGAGGAACTGCTCGCGCGGATCCGTATGGTGCTTCGCACGGCGGACTCCTCCGCGCAGGCGTCGTCCGCGGAAACGCTGTCCGTCGGCGACCTCGTTCTGACGGCGTCGTCAAGGCAAGTCACGCGTGCCGGCAAAAACATCGAGCTGACGAAAACGCAGTACGACCTTCTGGAATACCTGCTGCGAAACCGGGACATCGTGCTCACGCGCGACCAGATACTCAGCCACGTCTGGGGCTATGAATACGCCGGCAACAGCAACGTCGTGGACGTTTATGTCCGCTATGTGCGAAACCGCATTCACGATACGGACGAAAACAGGCTCATCGAAACGGTACGGGGGATCGGATATGTCATTCGGGACAAAACGCACAAAGAATAAACTGTCGGACCGGCTGAGCGCAGTTTATGCGCTGCTGTTTGCCGTCATGCTGTTCCTGCTTTCCATCGGCATATTTTTCCTGGCGTTTCAGTTCCTGATCAAAAAGCAGTCCTCCAACCTGACCATCACCATGGAGCTGATCAGCGATCACCTGGTTGAAGAAATCGAGGAAGGCGAACCCCTCTCCGATCAGGAGATACTGGAAGAGCAAAACAACGATCCGTATCTTTCCATTTTTATTTACGATACGTCCGGCAATATGATCAACCGGCTGCTCAACTTCCCCCTGAACGCGGATGCTCTGCCGAGCGCCGGTACTTCGCCGGTCCTGACTTTTGAAGACGGCCAGATGCTGCTCTGTTCTGCGCGGCAGATTCAGGAGCACAGCACCGTATACGGCACGATCTACATCGTTCAAAACCTCCAGAACGAAGCGTCGTTTTTGAAATTGCTGGGAGTACTGCTCATCGGGGCAAACCTGATCGGCGCGCTCGCGGCGCTTCTGGTCGGGCACGCGACCAGCCGGCGGATGCTCTCCCCGATCAACCGGATGATCGCCGCGACAAACCGGATCGGCGGCGACAATCTTGACGCGCGGCTGGAGGTGCCCGAGCCGGACGACGAGCTTAAAAGCCTCGCGCTCACGATCAACGGCATGCTTGAGCGCGTATCGGCGGCATACCGACAGCAGGGCCGTTTCGTCGCGGACGTATCGCACGAGCTTCGAACGCCGCTTGCGATCATGCAGGGCAACCTGGACCTGCTTTCCCGCTGGGGCAGCGAGGACAAAGCCGTATTAAAGGACAGCATTCTCACGCTGCAAAAGCAGACGGAATACATGAACCAGCTGGTCGAAAACCTGCTGTTCCTTGCCCGTTTCGATAATATGCAGGCCCAGTTGAACGTTTCGGAGTTTGCCGTCGGCGAGCTCTTCGGCGAGCTCGTCGAAGAGCAGGCGCTGATCGATACGGAACATGAATATGCCCTCGATATCCCGAACGAAAGCGACTCCATCGCCGCCGACCGGACGATGATCAAGCAGATGCTTCGCGCGCTGATCGACAATAGCGTGAAGTATACGCCGAAAGGCGGCGAAATCCGTCTCGGCTTTTCTTCCGACGAAGCGAGCGTGACCCTGTCCGTCTCCGACGACGGCGTCGGCATGGATGCCGGGCACCTCGAACACGTCTTCGAACGCTTCTATCGCGTCGATCAGGCGCGCGCACGTTCGACCGGAGGCATGGGGCTCGGGCTTTCCATCGTGTCCGCCATTGCGCAGGCGCACGGCGGCTACGCATCGGTCGAAAGCGAACCAAGCAAGGGTACGTCCATCTCCGTGACGCTGCCGAAATAACGGACCAAGCATAAAAAAGACGGGCGCTTGCGTATTGGCGAACGCCCTCCTGCCGATTTTGCCGGACATGTTTTCTCATCCGGTTTTCATGTCGTTCCCCGCCGATTCTCATTTTGTGGTGCTATCCTACACAAAGATTGTATTGCGGAGGATCGTATGGAGTATAGGCGGAAACGGAAGCACACGGCCAAAAAGAAACAGACCAGCGCGTTTAAGATCATTTTGCGCGATTTCATTCTGCTCGGCGTCGCGCTGAACGTATTTGCCCTGTTCCATCATGTTTTACCGCGGAAGCTCCAGCCCGTGGACACGTCCCTTTACGCCACGGCGGCGGCCTCGCCAACCGTGACGCCCGCCGCGGTTTTAGCCGACGGGCAGGCCGGCGCGACCGCAACGCCCGAGCCGACGGCAACGCCGGCCCCGGGCGATTTTTCCGCAACGTTTCCGGCGGACGATACCGGTACGGACGCGCTCTACAGCTACCAGACGGACACCGTTCGCATCGCGATCGACCGCATGCAGGAAAACAGCGTGACGTACTTTGTTGCGGACGTGTATGTGAAAAACATCGACGCGTTCAAGACCGCGTTTGCAAAGGGAACGTACGGCAAAAGCATCTACGAATTCCCAACGAAGACCGCCGTCGCGAACGACGCCGTGTTCGCCGTGACCGGCGATTATTACAGCGCGCGCAGCAAGGGGATCGTCGTCCGCAACGGCACGCTCTACCGGGACGTCGCCAACAGCGACGTGTGCATCCTCTATAACGACGGCGAGATGAAAACCTATCTGACAGAGGACTTTAATCTGACCGACGCGATTGCGCGCGGCGTCTGGCAGGCATGGTCGTTCGGGCCGCCGCTGCTCGACGAAAACGGGGCCAAGCTCACGGAGTTCGACTCCACGCTGACGGACCGGCACCCGCGCAGCGCAATCGGTTACTATGCGCCGGGGCATTACTGCTTCGTCGTCGTCGACGGGCGGCAGTCCGGCTATTCGATCGGCATGCGGCTCACAGAACTGTCCGCGCTGTTCGAAAGCCTCGGCTGCAAGCAGGCGTATAACCTCGACGGCGGTGCGACCGCGATCATGATGTTTCAGGGCAACGTAATCAACCAGCCGTACAAGGGCGGGCGCGAATCCGGGGACATCATTTACTTTAACTAGGGTGTGTTTC
>CAYUUB010000223.1:0-4093 GCA_964447725.1 uncultured Oscillospiraceae bacterium | reverse complement strand
TGGATGATCGGCTGATCGTCACAAATCAGTATATGCGCCGTTTTCTGCATATCGGCACCCCCTTTTGCTTTGATTATAGTATGCGGTTTGCCACATTTCAATGGTGAGCGACGGCTTGTCAAAATTGTACATCATTCGTACAAGATCGGCAGCGACTTCCTCATTTTCGGTCACGATGCGCACGCTTTGCCACATTTCGTCCCGTTATCCGGTTTTTTTAACAAAGCCGGGACGGAAGATGTCCGCGCCGGCTGAAAGATCGCCCGTCGTCAGGTCCGCTTCTTGGGCTTTTTTTCGTGATGCTTGGGCGGTATCACCTCGTACGGCGCGTCCTGCGAAGGTTGTTCGCTTGAAACGTCCGGCTGCACCGACTCCTCGTCAAGGATGTTCGCCGGAGAGCTCGGGCCGAGCGCGATGGCGTTACTGATGTATTTTTTCAGCGTGAAATGGAAACTCGTTCCCTCGCCGGACTTGCTTTCGACATAGATTTCCTCGCCCAGCTTGTCTATGATCTGCTTGGCAATCGACAGCCCGAGCCCGGTGCCGCCTTCCCGCCTCGATTTATCGGTCTTGTAAAAACGTTCAAAAATGTGCGGCAGGTCGCCTTCCGCAATGCCGCATCCGGTGTCCGTAACCGTAATGAGGATCCGGTCCCCCGTCGTTTCGGTCGCGCTGATCGTGATGCTGCCGCCTTCCGGCGTGTAATGCATCGCATTGTCCAGAAGGATTACGAGCAGTTGCTCGACGCGGTCCTCGTCCGTCATGGCGTACGGAACGTTTTCTGCATCCAGCTTAAGCGCAATGCCCCTCTGCGCCGCTTCGTTCTGATAGCTCTGTTTCGTGTCCTGCAGCAGTTCTTCAAGGTTGACGGCGGACACCTCCATATGCTCCGTTCCGGACTGCAGCCTCGAAAGCTCCAGCATGTCCGTGATCAGCCTTGACAGGCGGACGACTTCCTTGAGCATAATCTTGTAGTAACGCTGCCGCGTTTCCTCGTCCTGGATCATTCCGTCCGCAAGCGGCTCCAGCAGGCCGCGGACGGCCGTCAGCGGCGTTCGCAGCTCGTGGCTGACATTGGCAACATAATCCCTGCGCGTCTTCTCCAGCCGCTCCAGGTCGGTTACGTCTTTAAACAGTCCGACGACGCCGGTGCATTCGCCGTCGTCCGCCATGACGGGGACGATGCTGATCCAAAGCGCACGGTCGTTCGGCATCTGATAGTGCATCGTGACCGGCTCGCGCGATTCGTAGACCGAGTGGAACATCTCCCAGACCGATTCGTCAGGCACGAGGTCCATGGGGACCTTTACGTCCACCGCGCCGAACATCTTCATCAGCGCCGGATTGTAGTGCGTCAGGCATCCGATATTGTCGATCGCCGCGACGCCGTCGGCAAAGCTTGAGAGCAGTTGATTCAACTGCCTTTTTTCGCTTTGCAACTGATAGATCGTCTGGGACAGGTTGTCGCAGAGCGTGTTGAGCGCGCGCGCAAGGATTCCGATCTCGCCGGAAGCTTTCTCGTTCGCCCGCACGTCGAACCGGCCCTTCGACATCTCGATCGCGGCGTTGGACATCTCGTGGATCGGCCGCGACACCCGGTTCGTGCTGAACGCAACCAGCAGCATGATAATGGGAAGGATCACCAGTATGGTCCCGGTCAGGACGTTGTTCAGCTGGTTGAACGCGGATTGAATCCGCTTGATCTGCTTGATAATCAGGATGCCGCCGGTCACGTTGCCGTCCGTATCGCGCACGGGTATGCCGACGGAAACCGCCGATTCTCCGTTGAGCAGCTTAAGGTCGTTGTTTTCAACGGTTTCGCCCTTCAGGACGTTCTGCATTTCGGCGCGGTAGTACTCGCCGAAATCCTGTACGTCGACCGTGCTGCCGATGCTGCGCACGATCAGGGGCTTACCAAGGGAATCCGCGATCATGATGGCGGATTCGCTTGAGATCGACTGCTTTTCGATCAGCCGCTGAAAAGCCTCCTCCGTCATGAAGCCATTTTTGTATTCTTCGTAAATCTGGCGGGTCACCTCGGCCTCCGGCTCAAGGTTCGACATTTCGATCGAAATATACGTGTTTTTTCCCACATACGCATAAGCCGCCAGCAAAACGACGTTTGCCAGCAGCAATGCAATGATGGATACGATCAAAATTCGCCAGTAGAATACGCTGCGCATGTTTCCCCTTACTCGGTTTCGAATTTGTAACCCACGCCGTAGATGGTTTTAATGCTCCAGCCGAGCCCTGCGGAATCGAGCTTTGCGCGAATGCGTTTGATATGCGTGTCGACCGTGCGCGTCTCGCCGGCAAAATCGTAACCCCAGACGCGGGACAAAAGCTGTTCGCGCGTGAATACCTGGCCCGGGTTGGACGCGAGCATGTGCAGGATCTCGATCTCCTTCGGGGTGCAAACGACCGGTTTGCCGCGGAGCGTCACCGTGTAGCTCTTTAAATCGATCGTCAGGCCGTTATAGGAAATAACGGACGAATCGTTCTTCGGCTGTTCCGTCGCGCGGCGAAGGACCGCCTTGATGCGCGCAACGACCTCGCGCGGGCTGAAGGGCTTGACGATATAGTCGTCGGCGCCGAGCTCAAGGCCGACGATGCGGTCGATCTCTTCGCCCTTTGCGGTCAGCATGAGGACCGGCAACTGGGAGGTCTTTCGAATTTCGCGGCAAACTTCAATGCCGGACATCTTCGGCATCATGATATCCAGCACGCACAGCACGATTTCCGGCGTAATGCTCTTTAGCGCCTGCTCTCCGTCGAACGCGTCGACGACTTCGAATCCTTCCGCCTTTAAATAAATGGTAAGCGACTCGTGTACGACCGGATCGTCGTCCGCAATCAATATTTTTTGCGCCATAGTCTGCTCCTTATTTTCATCGATTATCTAACAGTATACCATATGTGCGCCGCAGTCGTACAGCGTATCCGTTCGCCGGCCCGGGCCGGTGGCGGCGCATAGGATCGCCGTCAGGTTAACGAGAGCGCCAGCAGGGTTTGGCCCACCTGCTCCGCATCCCGTTCCATAACCTCGACCAGCTTGCGGTTATAGATGCCGCTCGCCGGATGGTACAGCGGTATCAGCTCGAACGACGCGCCGTGCAGCATGAGCGGAATCCGTCTGCCGTGATGTTCCCCGACGACGCCCGGCTTTTCCCCGCAGAGGCGAAAGACGGCTTTCAGCGGCGTGTTGCCCAGCGTCAGTACGACGCGCGGCCGAATGAGCACGATCTCGCGTTTGAGCAGGACCAGCGCGTCCTCGACCTCGGCGGGGCCGGGCGTCCGGTTGCGCAGGCTGCGTTCCGAACGCACGACGGGCCTGTATTTCACGACGTTCGTGATATATGCGTTGTCCCTTGTGATTCCAAACGATGCGAAAAGCGCGTCCAGCTGTTTGCCGGCCCTGCCGACAAACGGCCTGCCCTGTTTCGTTTCCTCCGCTCCCGGCGCCTCGCCGATCAACAGCACGCCGGAAGCGACGCTGCCTTCGCCGAACGCGGGCGCCGCGTATTCTCCCTGCGGCGTGTCGCGGGACGCGAACCTTGCAAGGCGCTTCCGTTCCTTGTCATACGCCGCTTCAAGCTGCCGGCGCACCGTCTCGGTTTCGTTTGCGTTCAATGCGTCAACCTCCGGTGTCCGGCGTGTCGCCGCCCTGCGTCTCTCCCGCCATCTGGCTCTGCAGCGCCGTAAAATCGCTTTGCAGCGCTTCGTACAGCGGTTCGATTTGCGAATACTCGTAACCCGTCAGGGCGACTTCCAGCGCGGCCATGTCGTCCTTGAGCGTGTTGGCTGCGTCTTCCGGTATGCCGGTTGCCGTATTGAGATAGTCCGTCACCTGCTGAATCAGGTCCTGCGCGTCGGTCTTGAGACTGAATATGGAGAGCGATCCGTCCGAATGCACCGTGCAGGTCGGCATGGACGCAATGAACTCGTCGATGCTCAGTTCCGTCCGAACCGCCGTCGGGAACGCCTTGAGCAGGTATTCGTCCTCAAATTTATAGAATTGCGAATCCGGCCGGATCAACACGTAGTTCACTTCCGAAACCATATCTTCCGGGCAGAACTCGGTCGCAATCGCATT
>CAYUUB010000222.1:0-4094 GCA_964447725.1 uncultured Oscillospiraceae bacterium | reverse complement strand
AGCGGCCCGCGTGAACGAATCGGGCGCTGCCGCCATCGTCCCGCCGTACTGTTTACGATATTATTTTACTGCACGCGCGGCGGAAATACAATTGCGGCGTGCGCAATGTGCCGGCTTAAAAGCGTGCAAAAAGCGGGATTTGCGTCTATCGTTTCAAAAAAAGTTTTCCGCGCCGTTTCGCGCAGAACAACGGTTTTACGCGCGCGGGAATTATAAGAATACGTATTATAAGAGCAAAATCGGGCGGTTCGGGGGTAACATAATAGACGGAGGGCGACCGCCATTGCGGAGGCGGGCGGCCCTCGGAAGTTTAATGAAAAGCGGCGCGTGTTTTACGCCGCTTTGGAAAGGAACAAAAACCATGGCGAGAGAATATTTTGCCGCATACCACAGCTACCTCAAGTCGATCGAGCCGCTGGGCGACGCGGCCCGCGGACGGCTGTTCACGGCCTGCCTGAATTACAGCAAGACGGGCGCGGAGCCGGAGATGAACGGGAGCGAGCGGTTCGTCTGGCCGACGCTGCGCGAGCAGATCGACCGGGACAAAAAGAACTACGATGCGCGCTGTGCGATCAACCGCAAAAACGGCGCGCTCGGCGCCGCGGCGAAGACGACAAAGCGCAGCAACGCACCAAAATCCAGCGAACGCCCCCAAACGCCCCCCAAGGAGAAGGAGAAGGCAAAGGAGAAGGAGAAGGCAAAGGAGAAGGCAAAGACGAGGACGAAGGAAAAGGAAACGACACTCTCTTTTCCCGGTGGAAAAGAGAGAGAGGGCGCCAAGGCGCCCTGCGCGGACAAGCCGCGCCCCTCTCTAAGGCCCACCGTGGGGGAGATTAAGGATTATTGCCGGGAGAACGGGTACGTTCTCGACGCACAGCGCTTCTTCGACTTTTACGAGGCCAAGGGCTGGCGCATCGGGAACAGCCCGATGAAAGACTGGCGCGCGGCGGTGCGCACCTGGGCGGGCCGCGCTGCGGAGAAGACGAAGGAGCCGGAGTCCGGCAACCCGTTCAAGAGACTGCTGATAAAGGAGCTTGCGCGCGATGAATAAGCCGGAAACGCTTCGGGTGCTGTCGATCCTGCGGCTGGCGTATCCCGGCTACTACAGGGGCTATAACGACAGCGACTACGACGACCTGGCCATGCTCTGGGGCGACATGTTTCAGGACGAGCCGTTCGAGCTTGTCAGCGCGGCGCTCAAGGCCCTGATCGCAACCGCCGAGAAAGACTTTCCGCCGTCGATCGGCGCGCTCAAGGCCATGATCGACAGGATGGGCCGCGAGCCGGAGCCGACGGAGGCCGAGGCCTGGTGCATCGCAAAAGGCGCAATGACCAAATGCAACACGCAGGACGAGTATCTGCAATTGCCGCACGCGGTCCGGCGCGCGATCGGCGGGGTGTCCCAGCTGCGCCAGTGGGGCCTGGCGGACCAAAGGGAGCTGCCGCGGATCATGGAAGCGTTCATGCGCTCCTACCGGACGGCCGTGCGGCAGCAGCGGGAGCGCGCGCTGATACCCAGCGACGTTCAGGCCGTCATGCGGGCCGGGGCTGCGGCCGCCCTGCCGGGAACGCGCGAAAAGCGGGAGCGCGCGCAATGCGGCGGGCCGGGCGCGATTCCGTTTACGCTGCCGAAGGGCCTGATCAAAACGATTCCGGACGAAGAGGACTGACGCGGGCGGGCGACGCGGCGCATGTGCCGGTGCATCCGCCGCCGGGGCGACAACGGCGGGCGAACATGCGGGGTTCGCCTTGCCGGACCGATTTTTGAAATTTGAAATTGAAATAACGGGGAACGACGAACGATGAACGAAACGACGATGACGGAACTGAAGGAAGCGCGCCGCAGGAAGCTGCGCGTCGAGGCGCTGAGCGAGCGGATCGCGCGGCTGCGCGCCTGCGCGGAATACACGGGCCGGCAGATGGCCGAGCGGCAATCGCACGACCCGACGCGCGACAAGCTCGCGGAATACGTGGCCGAGCTGGACGGGCTGGAGCGCAAACTGGCGGCGGAGGTGATCGCGCTGGAAAAGCAGCTGCAATCCCTCGACGCGGAGCTGGAGAAGCTGCCGGCGAACCACGAGCAGGTCCTGCGGCTGCGCTACTGCGACGGCCTGCCCTGGGCGGAGGTCGCGAAACGCACGCACTACTGCGAGCGGCAGTGCAAACGGGTGGGGAAGGTGGAGTAACGGACGATTTACTTGTATTGACAATACAATTTTACGTGAATACAATTTGAAGCGACAGGGGGCGTTCGGTGATTGAAAAACAAAGATTTATTCGCTGATTGTCACGTGCGCGTCTACGAGGATTTCTACAACGATTTCTTCGATTTCACCGATCGATCGGCGGAACGGGCCTATGTGAAAAAGAAGACGGTCCAGCTGCTGCGGCAGCTGTCGGACACCCCTGTCCGGATTTTGTGCAGAGGCGAGCGTTTCGTGAAATTGTCCGACTACAGGGACCTGTATCTGATCCGCATCCAGACCAAGACGCTGAACCTCCGCATGCTGTTCATTGCGGAAGAGGACGGACAGGCGAGCCTGGTCGCTTTTGAGGAATATGCGGGCAAGCTCGCGAGCAACTATGAAAAGTATTCGCCGCTGGCGGTGAAGCGGGCCAAGCCGTTGCAGCCGGGAGGGGACAAATGAACGGACGAGACATGCGCGAAGAATTTTTCGACCGCGTTACCGACGGCCTGAGCAGGAAGGACGTCCTGGAGGGGACCGTCCGGGGCAAGGTCGCATCGGCCATCCTGACGCGGCGATGCGAACTCGGCTTGAGCCAGACCAAATTTGCGCGGTACATGGGCGTTTCCCGGTCGGAGGTGTCCGCGTGGGAAAACGGCGAACGCGACTTCGCGATATCCGAGCTCTGCGAACTCTGCGAACGGCTTTCGCTGGTGTTCGACGTCGTGCTGACGGAGGAAGAATCGTATCCGGCGGGCGGATGAAAAAAACGCCCGGCCGGACGGGACGCGTCCCGCAATGTCACGTTCGGTCGTGCTAAAATGAGAACGTAAAGGTATGGAGAGACCCGGCTTATAAAAAGCGGGCCTCTTTTTCGTATGCGGAAGCGGACCGCGGCGGCGTGCGGGCGGCGCGGCGGGAAACGGCTTTTTCGGGCGCTGTCTGCGGGAGCGCCGCGAAACATGCGGACTTTGCATCGACGAAAAGCAGGCTTTTCGTCGGGGCAACCGCGCTTTGCCTCTCGCCCTTCGGGCTCGCGGGCGGCAAAACGTGGTTAGCCCGGCGGGAAACATGTTTCCCGCCGGAATAATTTATGGAGAGTTTTTATGGCGGACATCACAAAACAGGAAAACGCCGTTGCGTTTTGCCGGAACATCCGGCGCTACGTCGAAGGGACGGACGTGCTATACGCAAAACGGCGGCTCGTCGCGCTCGGATTCCTGCGCGCGGCCACGAAGACGCGCTTCGGCGACGAAAGCTACGAGGCGACGAAAACGTTCCAGCGGGCCAACGGCCTGGAGGCCGACGGCGTGATCGGCAAACTGACGTGGGCGGCGCTGTTTCCGGCGCAGACGACGGACGACGACGCGGCGGACACGGGCGAAATCGAGATTCCGGCGCACGTCCCGGGCGGAATCCGCGCGGCGCTCAAACTCGACCTGAAGCAGGTTTCCGCAACGCGGCGCGCATTGTGCCTGCGGGCGCTGAACTACGCGGCCGACCCGGACGCGCCGGGCGATTACCCGCGCTCGCTCTATATCCGCGGCGGCAACCTGTTCAACAAGGATTTGAGCGAAAACACGATCACGGCGGCGCGCATCGAGAGCGGAGCGGCGCGGCAGCCGGAATTTTACGACAACGGCCGCAAGGCGTTCATGCTGCGCGCGGTGGCGCAAAACCCCGCGATCACGGGCGCGGACTGCTCCGGCGGCGTGGTCGGGCTCTGGCGCAGGGAGGGCGTGCAGCCGTCGGGATTCGACGCGAACGCCAACACCCTGTACGCGCGGCACTGCGCGAAAACGGGCGGCCCGAAGCCGGGCGACCTCGCCTGGAAGAGCGGGCATATCGGCCTCTACGTCGGCGCGGGGCGCATCGTCGAATGGGCGGGCGGCGCGTACGGCTGCCAGC
>CAYUUB010000221.1:2881-4100 GCA_964447725.1 uncultured Oscillospiraceae bacterium | reverse complement strand
GCCTGACGGTCTTCCTCGGTGCAGGCAATCTGCTCCTTGTTGCCGATGGCTTCGATGACGAGCTGCAGCTTCACGCGGTTGAGCGCTTCGGGACGATACTGCTCCTGCAGGCCTTTTGTGTCGGTGCCCGTGTACTTACAGTAGTCGTCCAGGGACAATCCGCTCATGCTCAGCTGATAGGCAAGGTCGCGCAGCATGTAATTGATCTGCCGGTCGACCATAACCTCGGGGATATCGACGATGGCGTTGTCCGCAGCCATCTTGAGCGCGACGTTTTCAATCGCGGTGGCGCGGTTTTTCTCCGCCTGCTCGACCATCTTCGCCTTTTTGTCGGCTTTGAATTCTTCGAACGTGTCGAAGTCCGAAACGTCCTTGGCGAATTCGTCGTCGAGTTCGGGCAGTTCCTTAATCTGGACGGCCTTGATCTTAACCGCAAAAACGGCGTCCTTGCCGGCAAGCGGTTTGGAATATTCGTCCGGGAACTTGACGCTGATATCCTTTTCCTCGCCGGTTTTCATGCCGACGAGCTGTTCTTCGAATCCGGGGATAAACGTTCCGGAGCCGATCACGAGCAGTTGGTCCTCGGCGGTGCCGCCGTCGAACTTTTCGCCGTCCACGCTGCCGGAATAATCCAGCACCACGCGGTCGCCGTTTTCGACAGGGCGGTCGACTTCGATGAAACGGGCGCTCTTCTCGCGCTCCTTCTCGATTTCGGCCATCACTTCGGAATCTTCAACCGTATACTCCGGTTCCGGCACTTCCAGTCCCTTGTAGGCGCCCAGCGTCACCTCCGGCTTTAGCTGCACTTCGGCGGTAAAGACGACGCCCTCGGCAGCGCCGATGGTCGTGATATCGATCGCGGGCTTGTCTACGGCGGTGAGGTCGTGCTCGGCGAGCGCGGCGTCGTAGGCGTCGCCCCAGACGATTTCAAACGCATCCTCAAAGAAAACGCCTTCGCCATACATATTTTCGATGACTTTACGCGGCGCCTTTCCTTTGCGGAAGCCGGGAACATCGTAACGTTTTGCGGTCTTGTGATACGCCTGCAAAACGGCGGAACCGAACGTTTCGGGAGAAACGTCGATCGTCAGTTTTGCGCGGTTGTTTTCCAGTTTTTCAAAGGTTGCCATGTGCTCCTCCATTTTCGGCATCTATTCAATTGGCATAATACGCCAGTATCAATAGATAGTAACACAACAAAACTGTGAATGCAACCGTA
>CAYUUB010000221.1:0-2781 GCA_964447725.1 uncultured Oscillospiraceae bacterium | reverse complement strand
ATAATACGCCAGTATCAATAGATAGTAACACAACAAAACTGTGAATGCAACCGTAGCAAAGCCCGCCGTTCGGGCATTTTTAATACGTTTTTTGCCCGGAGGACGGCGGATCGTCCCGCTCGCTTCCGAAAGGTTGGGTTTTTATTAAAAAACATGCATGAAAGCTGGCGAAATACGTGCGGATATAGTATATTAATATGTAAAAATATACAAATCTGAGAGCGGGAGGATCGAGAGAAACAAATGATCGACAGAAAACTGAAAGTTACGCTCGGCGGGCTGCCGCAAAAAATTCACATCAAGGGCGAAAACGATAAAAATCCCGTTCTGCTGTTTCTGCACGGCGGGCCGGGCGTGTGCAACCGGCACACGATCATGAAGGATCATGCCGACCTGGCCAAGGTTTTCACGGTAGTCGCCTGGGACCAGCGCGGCACCGGCGGTTCCTATTGGGGCGCAAAAGCGGAAACGCTCACCGTCGACCAGCTTGTCGAGGACGCAAACGAGCTTGTAAACTGGCTATGCGGGGAGTTCCACAAGGACAAGATCTTCATCATCGGCGGCAGCTGGGGGTCCGAACTCGGTACTTATCTCGCCAACCGCCACCCGGAGAAGATCGCGGCCTATGTGGGATTCGGCCAGGTCGTCAACGGCGCGAAAAACGAAGAGATCAGCTACAATTTCGCCATGGAAGAAGCCGTGAAGGCCAAGGACGAAAAATCCATCGCCATCCTCAAAACGGTCGGCCCGCCGGTGATGGGCGTATACAAGGGCGGGTTCGACGGCATGATGGCGCAGCGCCGGGTCATGATGAAATACGGCGGATATTCGAAAAACGAAAAAAAGCGAAGCTATTTTCAATCGTTCGTCGTGCCGGTATTCCTTTCCGGCGAATACAGCGTCGGCGACCTGATCGGGCTTGTGCGCGGATACAAATATGTCTTGACCGCCATGTGGCCGGAAGTCGGGGCGACGGACTTTCCGAAGACCTGCACGAAATTCGACGTGCCGTATTTTGTGTTCGACGGCGTGCTGGACCAGAACACGCCCGCGTCGCTGGTGCAGGGCTGGTTCGACTCCATCGAGGCGCCGCAAAAGGAACTGATCTGGTTTGAGCACTCCGGCCACAACCCGATGGGCGACGAACCGGAACGGTTCAAAAAACTGCTGATCGACCGCCTCACGACAATCAGAGACAAGGAGACAAACGTATGAACGAAAACGGAACGCAGGCGATCCCCCGCATCCGCTTTTCCGAAAAGCTTGGATTTTGCACCTTCTCCACGGCGAGCAATGTGGTCTACCAGTTCAAGAGTATTTATTATCTGTTCTTCCTGACCAACGTCGTCAAACTGGACGTGCTGGTTGCGGGGACGATCCTGACCATCGGCACGATCTGGGACGCGGTCAACGACCCGCTGATCGGCTTCTGGGCGGTCAACCATAAGTTTAAGGACGGCGAGCACGTCCGCCCGCTGGCGATCTGGTTTGCGCTGCCGTGGGCGTTTACGGTCGTGCTGCTGTTTACGAACTTCGGGCTGAACAACCGCGCTGCGATTGCGGTTGCGCTGATCATCTACCTGTTCTTCGAGCTGTTCAATACGTTCGTCGGCATCCCGTACAACAGCATGGGCAGCCTCGCGACCAACCTGGACGAAGACCGCCGCTCGATCAACGTTTTCCGGAATTTCGGCGGCGCGGTCGGCGCAGGCATCGGCGCGGTGGCGTGCCTGCCGCTGCTGAAGCTGTTCGGCGCGCTGGACGCAAACGGGAACCTGATCGACGCGACCAGCTCGCGCGGGTTCATCTTTACCGCCTGCGTGATGGGCGTGGTCTGCATCATCGGCTGCCTCGTGCACTTCTTTACGACGCGGGAGCGCGTGAAGCCCATCTCCGAGGACGACGAAAAGCTTTCGGTCAGGACCGTCTTTACGATGCTGTTCAAGTGCAAGTCCTGGGTCCTGAACATGTTTTACATCATTTGCTACGGCGTGATCAACCTGCTTTTGATGAGCTGCATCACCTATTACGCGACCTATGTCCTCGGCAGCACCGCGGCGGCGACCGCTATCCAGGCGGCGTATCTCGTCGCGTCGATCGGCTCGTCGTTCCTGGTCTCGGTGATCGACCGCGCGATCGGCCGCAAAAAAACCATGCTGGCGGCTGCCGCGCTGTTCGTCGTTGGCAAAATCTGGTTTGTGATCAATCCGTTTTCGATCGGCGCGATCTATGTCAACGCAATCACGGTCGGCATTGCGGTGACGATCACGTTCGTCATGTTCAACACCAACCGCAACAACATTGTGGACATCATCGAGTGGCAGTCCGGCCGCAGGATCGACAGCCTCGTTTCCACGGCGGACAACCTCGCGAGCAAGCTCGCCGTCGCCGGCGCGACCCAGCTCGTCGCCGTCGCGCTGTCGGCTTCCGGCTTCGACGCGAACCTTTCCGTTCAGCCGGACGCCGCGATCAACACGATCAACGCCGTGCTGGGCTGGGTGCCGATGCTCGTCGCCGTCGTGATGATGGTCGTCATCTGGTTTTTGAACATCGAGGACGACACGAAGAAGATGCTGGAAGAAAAGGCCGCGCAGGCGTAGCGGCATCCGCGGCAGACCTTGAGAATTTCCGTTTCCCGCGTTGACAGCGGGCGGAAATATGGGGTAAACTGTTTGCGTAAAAAGTACATATTCGGATGACGGCATCGGGAGAGCCCGCGTTAAGAAGCGGCGCCGAAGGGGAATGCGCAACAAACTCTCAGGCAAAAGGACCGATACCCGA
>CAYUUB010000220.1:0-4111 GCA_964447725.1 uncultured Oscillospiraceae bacterium | reverse complement strand
CGTCGAGCTGGGATTCCATGCCCGCGGTGAACTGCACGTCCACGATCTCGTCGAAGTTGTCCATCATGAAGCGGTTGACGACGAAGCCGAGTTCGGTCGGGATCAACTGCTTCTTTTCGCGGGAAATGTACCCGCGCTCGACAATCGTGGAGATCGTCGGCGAGTAGGTGCTCGGCCGGCCAATGCCCTTTTCTTCCAGCGCCCTGACCAGCGTCGCTTCCGTATAGTGCGGAGGCGGCTGCGTGAAGCGCTGTTCGCTTTCGATTTTCTCAGCTTTGCACTGTTCGCCCACGGCGAGCTCCGGCAGCGCCTTTTCCTTCTCCTGCTTTTCGTCGCGGCCTTCGGTATAAACGATCGTAAAGCCGTCGAACAGCGTGCGTATGCCGTTGGCGCGGAAGGTCGCGCCTTCGCAGCCGAGCGTAACGGTGCTGGTCGCAAACACCGCGTCGCTCATCTGGCTTGCTAGGAAGCGCTCGTAGATCAGCCGGTACAGGCGGAACTGCTCGCTCGAAAGGTATTGCTTGATCGCCGTCGGCTCGTTTTCAATGCTCGTCGGGCGGATCGCCTCGTGCGCGTCCTGCGCGTTTTTGCGGCCTTTGTAAAAATTCGGTTTCGGCGGAACGTATTTTTCGCCGAAGCGTTTTTCAATGTACTTGAGCGTCGCCTGCTGCGCTTCGGACGCCACGCGCACGGAATCCGTGCGGATATAGGAAATCAGGCCGACCGCGCCTTTGCCGCCGAGCTCGATGCCTTCGTAAAGCTGCTGGGCGATCATCATGGTGCGCTTGGTCGTAAAGCCGAGCTTGCGGGAGGCCTCCTGCTGGAGGCTGCTGGTCGTAAACGGCGGCACGGGGTGGCGCGTCTTCTGGCCGTTTTTCACGTCGCCGATAACGAACGGTTTCCCGTCGATGCGCGAGAGGACCTCCTTCGTCTCGTCTTCGGTGCGCAGGTCGCGCTTTTTGCCGTCTTCGCCGTAATACTTCGCCTCAAACGTCTTTTTCCCGGCGGATTCCTTCAGCTTCGCCGTGATATTCCAGAATTCTTCCGGAACGAAGTTTAAAATCTCGTTTTCGCGGTCGCAGATGATGCGCGTCGCAACCGACTGCACGCGGCCCGCGGACAGGCCCTTGCGCACCTTTCGCCAGAGGATCGGGCTGATCTCGTAACCGACCAGGCGGTCGAGTATCCGGCGCGCCTGCTGTGCGTTGACCAGCCGCATGTCGATCGAACGGACGTTTTTAATGGAGTTCTTAACGGCCGTGGACGTAATTTCGTTGAACACGATCCGGCATTTGCTCGTCTCGTCGAGCTTGAGCACCTGCGCCAGGTGCCAGCTGATCGCTTCCCCCTCGCGGTCGGGGTCGGTCGCGAGGATGATCCTGTCCGCATTCTTCGCTTCCTTGCGGATCTTTTCCAGCACGTCGCCGCGGCCCCGCAGCGTGATATATTTCGGTTCGAAGCCCTTTTCGACGTTGACGCCGATCTGGCTCTTCGGCAGATCGCGCACGTGTCCGTTCGAGGCGACGACCTTGTATTTCGTTCCTAAGAATTTCCCGATCGTTTTTGCCTTTGCGGGCGACTCCACGATCACCAGAGTATCCGACATATGTTTCTCCCTTCGCCGGTCCGAGTCGAGACGATTGTTTTCATACGTATCCGGTGCGTATTATTTGTCCGGTAACTGCTTCATTATTCCGAAAATCTTTCATTCTGTCAAGCATGAATTATCCGCACAGGTCGCAAATTATAGCACACATCCGCTGAAATCGCAAAAAAAATGCAAAACTGCGCATGCTTTTTCCAATGATTTGCACTGTTCCGTTTAATATCGGGATGCGTTTCTTCTATAAGTAATAACTTTATTCCGAAACGGGCGCTTTTGTTCCGCGGCTCCGCGTGCAAACGCCGCGTCCTCCGCAGCCGTCGGGTTTCCGATGGGGCGCCCGGTGGCGAAATGGCCGCGTTCGATTGAACTTAAATAACTGTTATCACCTGTTCCCGGCCCGTGCGGGCCGCGCGGCGCGTTTTTTGCCGCGGGCCGGTCAGTTTTCCTTCAAAACGACCCTGTCCGTGTCGATGGCGTACAGCCGCCCGGGCAGAGCCTGAACGATGCCGGAAAACTGCAGCTCGGTCAGGCAAGCGTTCAGCGGGCCGATCGGGATATCGAGCGCTTCGCAGAGCTCGTCGAAGCTCAGCTCCCCGTGCTTTAAAAGTCTGCAAACGTCCCGCTGCGTCTCCGGGAGCGTGGAAAGCGAAACGACCTCCGCTTCGAGGTACGCTTCCGCCGGCGCATGGAGACAGCTGTATTCGCCGAGCACGTCTTCCGGCGAGAGCACCGCCTTCGCTTCGCCGCGCGCGAGCATGCCGTTCGGCCCCGCGCTCATCGCGTCGCCGATGCGTCCGGGCACGGCGAACACATCGCGGCCCTGGTCGTGCGCCCAGCCCGCCGTAATGGACGTCCCGCTGCGCTGCGCCGCCTCGACGACGAGCGTGCCGTGCGCCATGCCGCTCATAACGCGGTTTCGGATCGGAAAATGGAACCGGTCGGCGCGGCTGCCCGGCAGGAATTCCGAAACGACCGCCCCTCGCTCGACGATCTCGCGGTAGAGCTTTGCGTTGGAGGCCGGGTAGATAACGTCCACGCCGCAGCCGAGCACCGCGACGGTCCTGCAGCGGTTTGTCGCGCTCTCCAGCGCGCCGCGCGCAGCCGCCGCGTCGATCCCCTCCGCCATGCCGGACACGATGAGCACGCCCGCCTCCGCAAGCGAAAACGCGAACCGCCTCGCCGTGTCCGTCCCGTACGTTGTCGGGTGACGCGAGCCGACCACCGCGATGGAGACGTCCGGGTCGGGTTCGAGCGCGCCTTTATAGTACAGTACGCTCGGCGCGTCGCTCAGCTGCGCGAGCAGGACGGGATAATTCTTTTCTCCGGGATACGTAAAATCGATCTGCTTTTGTTCGAGCCTGTCCAAAAACCGTTCCAAAAAGCCCGGCTTCGAAGCTTCGCTCAGGCGGCCGGAAACGCGCCCGCTCAGTTCGGAAAACGTCCCGTCGCCGGTTTCGTACGCCTCTTTCGCGCAGGCGAGCGAGTCGAACCGCGCGGCGATCCGGTTGAACAGGCGCACGTTGTACTCGACGGCGTAGTTCAGCCAGAGCCTCGCTTTTTCCTCGTCCGTTATCTTGCGCATGCCCGTTTACGCATCCTTTCCGGAGCGGTCGAGGCTACGGTACTGGATCGCCTCGGCATAGTGCGAAAGCGAAATCTGCTCCTCGCCCTCCACGTCCGCTATGGTGCGCGCGACCTTCAGGATGCGCTGGTAAGCGCGCGCCGAGAGCTTAAGCTCGGCGTATGCGCGCCGGAGCAGCTTTTCCGCGTCTTTGTCCGGCGAGCAGTATTGTTTGATCAGCTTCGTGTTCATCTGCGCGTTGAGCAGGATACCGTCGTTTGAAAATCGCCTGCGCTGGATCGCCCGCGCTTTTTCAACGCGTTCCCGGATCGCGGCGGACGCTTCCCCGCCGGACTTTTCGGAGAGCTCGGCAAAACCGACCTCCGGCATTTCGATCTGAATGTCGATCCGGTCCAGCAGCGGCCCGCTGATGCGCCCGCGGTAACGCTCGATCTGCGTCCTCGTGCAACGGCACTCGTGTATGCGCGAACCGTAGTTGCCGCAGGGGCACGGGTTCATCGCCGCGACCAGCACGAATTCCGCCGGATACGTCGCGCTTGCCGCCGCGCGGCTGACGGTGATAAAGCCGTCCTCCAGCGGCTGGCGGAGCGCCTCCAGCACGTTGTGCCGGAATTCCGGCAGCTCGTCGAGGAACAGCACGCCGTAATGCGCAAGGCTGATTTCACCCGGCATGGCGCGCGTGCCTCCGCCGACCAGCGCCGCGCTCGACGCGCCGTGATGCGGCGCGCGAAACGGGCGCTCCCGGATCATGCCGGTCCCCTTGGTTGCGCCCGTTATGGAATGGATCTTTGTAATTTCCAGCGCCTCTTCATACGTCAGGCGCGGTAAAATGGACGGAATCGCCCTCGCCAGCATGGTTTTGCCCGCACCGGGCGTGCCGATGAGCAGGATGTTGTGGCCGCCCGCGACGGCGATCTCCGCCG
>CAYUUB010000219.1:2896-4112 GCA_964447725.1 uncultured Oscillospiraceae bacterium | reverse complement strand
GGCATTCGTAACCCAGCGACGCCGATATGTTCAGCACGTTCGATTCCGCGCTTGTGGACTGCATTGCGAATACATGGCTCGTGTGGACGCTCTGCCGGTCCTGCGGCGTGATACGCACGCCCATGCTGGTCGGGCAGGCGACGGCATAACGGGTTTTCTTTGGCATTGATTACTTCCCCTTTTCCTGTTGATATGGCGTTTTCGATCTGTTGCCGACAATAGCGGCATCATTTTCATCTATCATTAGCATATACACAATTTTAGACAGGTTCTATCCAAATCATGCTTGAAACATTGATAATATTGCTCTATATTAGTAAAGAGGTGTAAAAGATGGAAACCATTGAGCACGTTTTCCAGCAACGTCAGCATATGCTGCTGGAAGATTATGAAATCTACCATTACAAGGACAATCGTGAATTGCACGTTTTGCTGCATTTTCACGATTTTTACGAGTGCTATTTGCTGCTTTCCGGCAATATCCGTTATCAGATCGAAAGCGCGTCGTTTACCATGATGCCGGGCGATCTTTTGCTGATCGGGCCCAATCAACTGCACAGGCCGCTGTTCACGCAAACCGACCGCCCTTACGAGCGCATCGTGCTCTGGCTGTCCCGTGCGTTTGTCGAGCGGCTTTCCAGCGCGGAAACGGACCTCTCCGCCTGCTTTTCCGCGCAGCGGCTCAGCGCAAACCGGCTGAGCGACGCCCAGCGGGAAGCGATCACGCGGCAGTTTTTCTTGCTGCTTTCCGCCGCCAATACCAGTCAGTTTGGAAAGGACGTCCTTTGCAATTCGCTTGTTACCGAGCTGCTCGTCATGTTGAGCCGCGCCTGCGAGGGAAGGAACCGTGCGCTTCCAAAGCCCGACGTGCAGATCAGCGCGCTGGTGAAAACCGTCTCGAAATATCTGGACGCGCATTTAAGCGAGCCCGTCACCCTGGACGAACTGAGTAAGGCCGTGTTCCTTTCGAAATATTATCTCGAGCGCGTCTTCCGGCGGGAAACCGGCGTGTCGATCTACCGGATGCTGATGCAGAAGCGCATGATCCTCGCGCGGAACCTCATTCGGGAAAGCCTCCCGCTGACCGCAATCGCAATCAAGTGCGGTTTTTCCGAATATTCCGGCTTTTACAAAGCGTTTCGCAACGAATACGGCATATCGCCGCGGGAGTACATGTCGCGGTTATGATCATAAAAAAAGCGGCGAATTGCCGCTT
>CAYUUB010000219.1:0-2796 GCA_964447725.1 uncultured Oscillospiraceae bacterium | reverse complement strand
AAGCGGCGAATTGCCGCTTTTTTTAAAGAACTTCCATGCAACGCCCCGTCGATACGGCGTCCGCTGATGCGGCCGGGCATCAATACTTCCCATATGCGCCGCTCCAGCCGTCGGCAATCCTTATAAACGCATCGTATCCATGCGCGCGGATATACTCCGTCGCCTGGCGATACCTGCCGTATTTATAGCTGTCATGTCCGTAAAACGATTGCAGCGTCGGACAAGTCTCATATTGGTCGCAGTCCGCGCAGGTTGCAAGGCCCTTTTGAATACAGCATATCTTCATTTTGCATTTTGCCTTGTTCAGGTCGCGCTCGCCGGTCACATAGCCGGCCTTGCAGCCTCTGCAAACGCGCGTCGTGTATGCTTTGCAGGTTTTGCAGTATGCTCCGCAGCATCCGATCTGTTCTATCGACATGTACGGCACCTCCCTACAGCGATTGTCGCTATCAAGCACCCTATCACAGATTCCAGCTTAAGACAATAGGCAATAGCTCCTGATACAGCGCGTCCCTGTTTTCTTTTGTAATATTGAACAGTTTCGCGTTTTTGTGCGCGCGGACTTCGTTTAAAAACGCAACGTCGTAGCGCGCTTTCACGGCGGCAATCACGGGGATGTCTCCGTCCAGCGCCGCGAACACGGACTTGACGAACTTCTCCGCGCCCGCTTCCATAAACCCGAGTTCGTCCATGACGATCAATCCGCCCGGCTCGGCTTTGAGATATTCCACGCCGAGCGTGTTGAACGTCTCCGTGCTGATATTGTGTATCTTGGTGTCGCAGGTGCCGATCAGGTTGTCTTCGTCGTGCGCCCGCTCAATTGCGCCCGCCGGGTGGATATAGATCGGGTGGAATCCCGTTTCGTCGGCTTCCAGCCGTTTTGTGATGAACCCGTACAGCGGGCGGTTTGTCGCCTTAAGCAGCTTTTGAACCAAAGTGCTCTTGCCCGCGCCGACTTCGCCGCAGATGAGGATATGTCTTCTTCCGTTCACTCGTCTCCCCCGTTCCTGCCGGCGCGGTGCAGAATCAGCTCTCCCGCCACGCTGATCGCTATTTCCGCAGGCGTCTCCGCCTGAATCGCAAGTCCGATCGGCGCGTGAATCCGCTCGAGCGCCGGTTCCGGTATGCCCGCCTCCAGCAGCTTTTTGTTCGTCGCGGCGATTTTGCTCCGGCTGCCGATCACGCCGACATAGGTCGCTTCGGTCAGAAGCGCCTGCCGAAGCACCGTGAAATCCGCCTGATGCCCGCGCGTCATGATAATCACATAATCGTCCGGCGTGATCGACGCGGCCGCTGAAATATCGTCATAGGAGCCGACGATCAGCTCTTCCGCCGACGGGAAAAGTTCTTTCGTTGCGAACGCGGCGCGGTCCTCGAACACGATCGGAGAAAATCCGAGATGCGCAATCACCGGGACGAGCTCCTGCGCAACATGCCCTCCGCCGAATACATAGGCGTGCCCCGCCACGGTCAGCGGTTCGACATAGTACGTCGGCTCGCCCCTTTGCAAAATCGCGCGCGAACGCACCATCGGCAGGATGGCCTTTTTCTCCACCCCCGTTGTGAACAAAAGGCCGTCCTCATGCGAAAACACGCCCATCTGCCGGACGCAGCCCTCGCAGATTTCGGTCACGAGCCAGGTGTTTTTCCGTTCGGAAAACAGCGCGGCAATCGCGCCGAACAGCTCGATCGCCCGGGCGTCCCCGCCCGCAAAATACTGAAAATACACGACCACCTGCCCGCCGCAGATCATGCCGATGTCGGCCGTCTGGTTTGGAGAAAGGTTAAAGCCGTGCGTAAAAGTCGATTTGTCTTCGAGCGCCTTTTTGGCAAGGCGGATACTCTCGAATTCCACGGCGCCGCCGCCGACGGTCCCGGTTGCGGAACCGTCGGCAAACACCGCCATCTTTGCGCCGCTGCCGCGCGGCGTGGAGCCCGAACTTGCAATGATGGTGCAAAGTACGACGTCCTCGCCGGCCGACAGCGCATTTTTCATACGGGTAAAAAGTTTTTTCATAAGCAGTTTTTATGCCGCGGGTTCAAGCGCCTCCTGCGTGCCGATGGAATTTGCCACAAGCGCGTTATACTGATCTTCCGTCAGTTCGCTGTGATAGAAGAGCTTGAAATATTCGGCGACCTCCCCGTAGAGATTATACTGCGCGGTATCGGGATAGAGCAACTGCGCCATCCACATCATACCGAGATAGCGCTGCACGCTCGGCGGGAAGCCCATCCAGTTGTACGGCCCGAAGGGGACTTCGTAGTAGGTCCCGTTTTTGATCGCGTTGACTTCCTGCCACGCGGGATCGTCGGCAACGGTGTCGTAAATGCTGTCCGGCGCGAACAGGATAACGTCCGGATTCCATAGCAGGATCTGCTCCATATCGACCTCGTTTCCGCTGCCCTTGCTCGAAGGGGCGTCCACGACCGCAAGATTGTTGGAAAGCAAATCGATGACTTCCGCATGGTAGCTGCCCTGAGCAATGACGTTCAGGCCCTGGTCGCCGAGGCAGTAAAGCAGGTTCGCTTTTTCAACGCTGCTGGCGATTTCGACCGTGCGCGTATAAACGCGGTCGCAATAGGCCGAAAGCACAGCCGCTTCGTCCTGCATGCCCAGCAGTTCGCCGAGTTTTGTGTACGCGTCGCCCATGGTCTCGGTCGTCGCGGTGATATGTACAAACGGGATGCCGGTCTGCTCCTGCAGCGCGTCGAGGTCTTCGACGATCGTATCCTTCGGTTCGCCGACGTCGATAACGACTTCCGCACCGCTGGCCAGGAGCGTTTCAAGATTCAACT
>CAYUUB010000218.1:0-4133 GCA_964447725.1 uncultured Oscillospiraceae bacterium | reverse complement strand
CGTAGTTCACTTCCGAAACCATATCTTCCGGGCAGAACTCGGTCGCAATCGCATTCTCCGCCGAACAGATGCTCAGCGTCACATGGACGTTGTCATAGGTGGTCGGCGCGTTTTCCGAAAGGAACCAGTCCGTTACCGGCTTGTGGTCTTCGTCGTCCTTGCTCGCGTCCGTGGCCAGCAGACCGGACACCGTATCGACCGTGCGCTTGACCAAGCCGAGCGACGTCGGGTCCGTATCGATAATCGCCTTGTCCTCCAGACCTTCGTGTATCTTGGACATATAAGCCTGCCACAACGGCGCGGCTTCGTTCCCGCCGGAAGAGCCTTTTTTCAGCTTGTTCGCCGGATAATCGTGCCCGATCCATACCGTCGACGTATAGTACGGCGTAATTCCCGCAAAATAGACGCTGGCATAGTCGGAGTTCGTGCCGGTTTTTCCGGCCACGGTCATGTCTGTAATTTTTGCTTTCGTGCCCGTGCCGGACTTGACCGCGTCTTCCAGCATATCGATCAGCAGCCAGGCCGTGCTCTCCTGATAGACCCGGTGCGTTTCGCGCACTTCGTCTGCGTCCAGTATGACGTTGCCGGAGGAATCGAGCACTTTTGTAAAGGAAAGCGGCTCCAGGTATACGCCTTCGTTCGCAATCGCGCCGTATGCCGCGGCCATCTGAATCGGCGTCAGCCCGGAAGTGCCGAGCGCAAGCCCCGCACCGTCCACGTTGATCTTACTTTCCGTCGCGCCGAGTTCGTACATATACTGCGCGGCGATCGCGGGCGTTACATAGTCCATAAGAATTCGCGCGGCGACGACGTTGAGCGAACTCATGAGCCCGCGCCGGAGCGTGACCGGCCCGTAATAGGAATCCAGCCCACCGGACGGATAGCCTTTTTCCGTGTTCCATCCGTCGATCGGCCCGTCCATGTTCGCAATGATGCTCGCGGGCGAAAGCCCGAGGTCCAGCGCGGGCCCGTAAACCGAAAGCGGTTTGATGGCGGAGCCGACCTCCGTATAACTCTGCGACGCGCGGTTCAGGCCCTTGCGGATGGTCGGCTCGTCGCGTCCTCCGACGATCGCGCGCAGTTCGCCCGTGTGATAGTCGAACACAACGGCAGCCGCCTGCGGTTCGACCGTTTCCGTCACGTTTCCGTCCGAATCCGTTTCGATCAGCAGCGACTTGGACGTATCCGCCAGCGAAGGATAGCTGTCCCATGTGCTCAACGTGTCCTGAACGGTATGCTGAATGTCCGGATCGACCGTCGTATAGATATGGTAGCCGCTGGTGCGTAGCTCGTTCTCCACGGCGTTGCGGTTTGCCGTCGTGTCGCTCAGACCGCGCTTTTCAAGCAGATGCGTCACAACGTCGCTGATGGAATACTCAACGAAGTACGCCATGTCGTACATCTGCTTCTGCTCGCTGACTTCGATGATATTCACCGTCTCCGTCAGCGCCGCTTCATATTGTTCGTTTGTGATGAATCCCGCCTGATACATCTTGCCAAGCACCTGATCCGTGCGGGCGTCCGTGACCTCCATCTGGTCGCGCTGATACATGTTCTTGCGGGGATTGTAACGATACGGCGACTGCGTCAGCCCCGCGAGCATCGCGCATTCGCGAATCGTCAGTTCCGAAAGGTCCTTGCCGAAGTAGTCCATGGCGGCCGTCTTTACGCCGTAGTTGGATTCGCCAAGGTAGATGTCGTTGAGATACGCTTCCAGAATTTCGTCTTTAGAAATCTCCTGCTCCAGCTCAAGCGCAAGGTACGCTTCCTGTATCTTTCGCTTGTAGTTGCGCTGCGAGCCGAGAATTTTGTTCTTGATCAGTTGCTGGGTGATCGTGCTGCCGCCGGACGAGTTGCTGTTTCCCAGAATTTCCAGCGCGGCGGAAAAAAGCCGCTTGAAATCCACGCCGGAATGCTTGTAAAAACGCACGTCCTCAACCGCGATAAACGCGTTTTTCAGCATGTCCGGTATATCTTCGCTGTCCACCCAGTCGCGATACTCCACGTCCGCTATGGTCGTGATCAGATCGCCGTTCGTATCGTAAAGGTAACTTGTATAGTCGGAAATCGTCAGTTGCGCAACGTCCAGCGTCGGGGTCGTCTCGACATAGGCTTTCACGACGCCGACCAGCAGGCCAAAGCCGATGAAGCACACGACAATGAACGCCAAAACCAGTAATTTCAGCGACGTGAAAACAACGGCGAGCACAAAGGAGCTCGGTTTGTCCCGCTCCTTGAGCAGCGGCTGGCTCTCCTCGTGCGGCGTATGTTCGATTTCGGGGTCGTCTCTCGACTCGACGCGAAAGAACGGATTGTTTTTTGCCATGCGTAAACACCTCAACTAAATCGTTGGTATTATAGCATAAGCATGTCATGCTTTGCTTGAATGCCGCAAAAAGTTCATACTTTCTGCCATTTTGCGTTGTATCGGACCGCCCCGCCGGTTTCCATGAAAGTTCTGTCCGCGGCATGTGCTTTCACGCGCTTTTTTGCATTTCGATTCCGAAATTTAGGGCTTTACAAAAATGTCCGTTTCCACTATAATAGCACATGCGGCTCGGGGCTTTAGCGAAGTTGGCTATCGCGCTACACTGGCAGTGTAGAGATCACCGGTTCGAATCCGGTAAGCTCCACCAATCGGGATGTTCAGGCAGCTGAGCGTCCCGTTTTCTTTTTCGTCGCCGGTGTGTTAAAGTAGATCGAGAGGTATAAAACAATGTCAAAAGTGAAGCTGACCGTTACGGAAGGCAACTGCCGCTGCGGGTATCACCGCGCCGGGGAAACATTCCTTGTCGGCGATATCTGCCCGCCCGTCTGTCACGAGCTCTGGAACGTCGTCTACCCAATGGTCTTTGCGCTGCAAAACGGCGCTACGCTGGACTACGGCGAGCAAAGCTGCGCATGCTTCGACGCGCAGTGTCCCGACGGCGGCCGCGTCAAAGTGCACGGCGAGCGGGTCGAAGACGACGTTTGAAGCGAAAAAAACAAGCGGTCCGGAACGATGCTGTCCGGGTTACTTATTATTTTTTTGCGCTTTTTGCGGACGCAATAAACGACGCTTCCAGCTTCAGCCGGCGCATCGTATGGCGCTTTGCCTGAATCTCCCGAACGTCGCCGCCGTTTTCAAGCACAAACAGGTTTTCGCCGACATGGAGGAAAACCCGCTGAAATTTGACCGTCCGGTCGATTTGATCGTAATATCCCTTGATTTCCCGCACGTTGTTCCGGTTTAAAATCAACGTCTCGCTGAACACGTAAAGCCATTGCTCCGCACAGAGCTGATACTGCGAAAGCATGTTGGTCTTTTCGCCGATCCGTTCGATGATCCGCTCCGTGTGGATCTTTTCGCTTTCTGCGCGCGCGCCGCTTTCCGGGCCGCCCATATGGCGCGGGTCGCCGGGAAAATCATTTTCGTCGTCCGCCTCGATTTCGCGGATGATGCTGAAATCCGGCCCGTGTTTTTTCATGAGCCGTTTAGCGGACGCTTCCTGACGCGCCCATTCTTCGATCACCGCGCGCGTGACTTCAAGGCCGAGTTTGTTTTCAGCGGAAACAAAGTCCGGCCGTTCCGATTTTTTCAGATAACGCGGACTGAAATTGCAGGCGTAGTCGATATGGAGTTTTGCATAGTATTCGAAGTACGCTTTTTCGAAGTCCATATTGCCCTCTCGCGGTGAATCGTGCGTACGAAAACGCAATCATCAGTTGCGGTCATTATATACGCAAACGAGAGGGATGTAAAATTAATAAATTATAAAAAGCAGCCACTATTTGTCTATCAACTCAGGCAATCCAGCCTCAACAAGTGCAAGCTTTCTCACCTCATTATATGTTATTTGATCCATTTTGCTGATCTCTAGCGGCTTACCTTTTTGAAGCAAGTATAAATCTTCTCTGGCTCGGATAAATATTTTTAAAAACTGCAATGGTTGCTGCATTTCCGAATAAAACTCATTAACACGACTAATTGTCCCCATATCGATAAGTATGTAGAAACTCCAAATATATAACCAAAATTCATGGCATTTTTTATAATTTTCAAGCAGTTCTGTTTTTTCTTCTATACTTTCGGTTATTCTTAGCTCATGTATCTTTGTATTATACATGCCTTTTGTCGGCGAGTATGCCGCAGT
>CAYUUB010000217.1:0-4140 GCA_964447725.1 uncultured Oscillospiraceae bacterium | reverse complement strand
GAAACAAGACAGATCAGCGTCGGCGGCGTGATCGTCGGTGGCGGCGCGCCCGTAACGGTGCAGTCCATGACCAATACCGACACGCGGGACGTGGAAACGACGGTACGGCAGATATCCGCTCTGACCGACGCCGGATGCGATATTGTGCGCGCCTCGGTATACGACGTTGCCTGCGCCAAGGCGCTGCGCGAGATCAAAAGCCGCATTACGATCCCCATCGTGGCGGATATTCATTTCGATTACCGGCTGGCGATCGCTGCAATTGAAAACGGCGCGGACAAACTGCGGTTCAACCCCGGGAACATCGGCGACGAATCCCGCGTGAGGGCGCTCGTGGCGTGCGCAAAGACGCATCATGTGCCGATTCGGATCGGCGTGAACGCGGGTTCGCTGGAACCGGAACTGAAAAAACGGTATGGCGCGGACACTGTGAAAGCCATGCTGGAAAGCGCGCTAAAACACGTGAAAATACTGGAACGCGAAGGCTTCGATGATATCGTTTTGTCGCTCAAGGCGTCCAATGTTCGCGACACGGTGCGCGTATATCGTGAAATATCGAAACGCGTCGGCTACCCGCTGCACGTCGGCGTGACCGAAACGGGCGACGTTGAAAACGGCATTGTAAAATCGGCGGTCGGAATCGGCGCGCTGCTGCTGGACGGCATCGGCGACACCATTCGCGTTTCGCTGACGGACGATCCGGTGCGGGAAGTCGAAACGGGTTTGCGAATCCTGCGCTCGATAGGGCTGAGAAACGACGACATCGAGCTTGTGAGCTGCCCGACGTGCGGCAGGACGCGGGTGGACCTCATGCACATGGTGGACGTCGTCAATAAACGGCTGCCGCACAATCAGGGGCATCTGAAGGTCGCCGTGATGGGATGCGCGGTCAACGGCCCCGGCGAAGCGAGCGACGCGGACATCGGCATTGCGTTCGGCAACGGAAACGGCGTTTTGTTCTGCAGGGGCGAGCAGGTTTTTCATGGACCGGCCGAAGCGGTCGTTGAGGAACTCATTCGCCGCGCTGGCGAAATGCTGAAAGAAAACGACACATAATGCGCGATCGGGCCTGATCGCAATCGATAATCGGGATTGACAACGGGAAGGGACCAACAGACGCCTTGCAGGAAGAATTATCGGCAACGCTACAAAGCGTTGGTATAGACGACGCATCCGTTCAACTGGACCATGTGACGTTGAACCGTGAGCAAAATATGCTGACGGTCTTTTTTCGTTGCGAGCGGGAACCGCAACTGGCAAAAACGCAGGAGCTGTTATGCGCGCTGGAAGGCAAGCTCGGCAGTACGCGCGTAAAGGTCGAATGGCTGGCAAAACAGCCGTGCGAAACGCATGACGAGCCTGAAACGCCGGTACGGCAGCCGGTGGCCAAACCGGCCAAAACGGTCGTGAGCGCCGGCACCGCGCCGCAAAAAAAAACGGCGGGGGGAAAACGCGCGTTGTTCGGCCGATACATCGCGTCGACCGCGAGGAAGCGCATCTGCGACCTCGCATCCGGCAGCAATAAGCTGGTCATCGAAGGCGCGGTCGTTACGATCAACGAACGGAATGGCTTTAAAAACAAACGCCGGCGCGGCGAAATGAGCTTCCCGCTGGACGTTTCGGTCACAGACGGCACGGACAGCATCTACTGCTCGCTCCTGCTGGACTCGGAAGAAGCGCGCACGAAACTCGTTTCCGAACTCGAAAAGGTAAAGAAGTCCGGCGACCGGCTGGTCGTGCAGGGCGTTTGCAGGCTCTCGAAAATCGTCGGCGAACTGACGTTCTATACGAACGACATCTGCGTCGTTCCCGGCAAGGAGCGGCAGGACGAAAGCGAACTGAAGCGCGTGGAACTCCACCTGCATACGCGCATGTCCTCGCAGGACGGCATAACGGACGTGGGCAAGGCGTTTGAGACGGCGAAGCGGTTCGGCCATAAGGCGCTGGCGATCACCGACCACGGGGTCGTGCAGGCGTTTCCCGCGGAAGCGAAGGCCGCGGGCAAGACTGGCGTCAAGCCGCTGTTCGGCGTGGAAGGGTATCTGCACAGGGAATCGGAACTGATCGACATGGACCAGACGTACGTCGTGTTCGACCTTGAAACGACCGGGCTCAAGCCGGAGCGCTGCGAGATCATCGAAGTCGGCGCGGTGAAGCTGAAGGACGGCAAGGTTGCCGGCCGGTTCCAGACGTTCGTCAACGACGGCGGCATCGTTCCGCCGAACATAACGGCGCTCACCGGGATTACGACGGAGATGCTTGCCGGCGCGCCGAGTTCACGCGAGGTTCTCGGCGAATTCTATGCGTTCTGCGAGGGCTGTTGCCTCGTTGCGCACAACGCGGAATTCGACATGGGCTTTATCCGCTTCCACGGCGAGCGTTTCGGGCTGAAATTTGAAAACAAGTACGCGGACACGCTCATGCTTTCGCGTTACCTGATGCACGATCTGGAAAACCATAAGCTGGATACGCTCTGCGAAGCGCTCGGCGTGACGCTCAAGGACCATCACCGGGCGTCGGACGATGCGGAAGCGACGGGCGGCGTGTTTTTAAAGCTGCTCGATAAGCTTAAATCGCTCGATTTGAAAACGCTGCCGGTTCGATCGGACGCCGTGCGGCCGACCGGCGCGAAAAAGCGCGCGAACACGAACCACATCATCATTCTGGCGCAGACGCAGGACGGGATGAAAAACCTCTACCGCATCGTCAGCTATGCGCACCTCGACCATTTTTACTATCATCCCGTCATTCCGTTCAGCCTGCTTTCGATCTATCGCGAAGGGCTGATTCTCGGCTCCGCCTGCGAACAGGGCGAGCTCTATCAGGCGATTCTGCACGACAAAAGCGAAGAAGAGATCGAGAACATCGCCGGGTTTTACGACTTTCTGGAAATTCAGCCGCGCTGCAACAATGCGTTTATGGTTCGCGAAGGCATTGCGACCGAAGAACGGATCCTCGAGATCAACCGGGAGATCGTCGCGCTTGGCGACCACCTCGGAAAGCCCGTTGCGGCGACCGGGGACGTGCATTTTCTCAACCCCGAGGACGCGATCTACCGCGAAGTGATCCTGACGAAAAACGGCTTCGACGACGCGGCGCAGCAGCCCCCGCTTTACTACAAAACGACGGCGGAGATGCTTGAAGAGTTCGCGTACCTCGGCGAGGAGACGGCAAAACGCGTGGTCGTCGACGTTCCGAACGCAATCGCCGACCGCTGCGACGTGCTCAAGCCCTTTCCGGACGGCACGCACGCGCCGACCATTGAGAACGCGAGCCAAATTCTGGAGGACATGGCGCAGACCCGCGCGCACGAGATCTACGGCGACCCGCTGCCGGAGATCGTGCAGGCGCGGCTCGACCGCGAACTGAAGTCCATCATCGGCAACGGCTTTGCTTCGCTGTACCTCATGGCGCAGCGGCTTGTGCACAAATCCAATTCCGACGGGTACCTCGTCGGCTCGCGTGGCTCGGTCGGCTCTTCGTTTGTCGCGACGATGGCCGGGATCACGGAGGTGAACCCGCTCCAGCCGCACTATGTCTGCCCGAAGTGCAGGCACAGCGACTTCGACGTGGACCGAATGAAATATGCCTGCGGAATCGACATGCCGGACAAAAACTGCCCGGTCTGCGGCGCGCAGTATAAAAAAATGGGATTCGATATTCCGTTTGAGGTGTTCCTCGGGTTCGACGGGGACAAGACGCCTGATATCGACCTGAATTTTTCCGGCGAGTACCAACCCGTCGCGCATAAATACGTCGAGGAGATGTTCGGCCGCGGGCATGCGTTCCGCGCGGGCACGATTTCCGGCGTCGCGGTGCGCACGGCGTTCGAATATGTGCGCATTTATGAGGAGAAGACGGGCAAGGTGCTCAAAAAAGCGGAACGCGAACGCATTGCGGAGGGCTGTCAGGACGTGAAGGTCACGACCGGCCAGCATCCCGGCGGCATCGTCATTGTCCCGAAAGAGGACGATATCCTCGACTATACGCCGATTCAGTACCCGGCGGACAAAAAGAATAAAAACACGATCACGACGCATTTCGATTTCCATGCGATGGACGACAGGCTTGTCAAGCTGGACATTCTCGGCCACGACGACCCGACCGCGCTGCGCATGCTGCAGGACCTGACCGGGCTGG
>CAYUUB010000216.1:0-4185 GCA_964447725.1 uncultured Oscillospiraceae bacterium | reverse complement strand
CGCTTTATGATCATCCTCTGCCCGTCCGGCCCGTATTATGCGGCGAACATGGGCAAGCTTTCGGCTACGCGGATCTATGTTGAGGACGAATTCATCCGCGCGGCGCAGGGCGGCACCGGTTTTGCAAAGGTCGGCGGCAACTATGCGGGCGGCATGAAGGCGTCCCAGAAAGCGCAGGCGTACCATTGCAAGGACGTCCTGTGGCTGGATGCGAAGGAGCACAAGTATGTGGAAGAGATCGGTACGTCCAACGCGTTTTTCATGATCGGCGACGAGGTGATCACCGCGCCTCTGGGCGGAACGATCCTGCCCGGCATTACGCGCGACTCCGTCATAACGCTCCTCGGCGAGTGGGGCGTCAAGGTCAACCAGCGCAGGCTTTCGCTGGACGAGTTGTTTGCGGCGGCAAAGGACGGTTCGCTGAAAGAAGTGTTCGCGACCGGCACGGCCGCGGTTATCTCCCCGATCGGCACGCTCTGCTACAAAGGCGACGACTATGAAATCAATCAAAACGAAGTCGGCCAGCTGGCGCAGAAGCTCTACGATACGCTCTCCGGGATTCAGACGGGAAAGATCGAGGACGAGCACGGCTGGGTGGAGCGCGTGATCTGACGGGTTCACTGCCAATAAAGCAAAAAACATGGTTTCCGGTGTCTGTGGCCGCGTTGTTTGGTGTGAATAACACGAATGCGTACGGTGCGGACGCCGGAAAATTTTTTGTCCGGGGGATTTAAATCCGCACGCCGGAAACGAGATAGTAGCATTCGTTGTCGACGATGCGGTCGACGCGGAAATGAGGCGTAAAAAGCTCTGCCAGGTCCGCTCCGGGCATAAGCGTATGCGAAACCTCGATTGCGCGCGCGACATGCCGCTCGTTGATCGTTTGCCGGTTTTCGCCATGCGCAACGGTAAGCCGCCCGCCGGGACGAACGGAATTTTTAAGCGAGCAGATCAGCGTGCGTGGTTCCGGAAAATGCGGAAGCGCGTTGAAAACAACGCATTTATCATGCGGCGCGAATGTTTCGGCCTGCGCGTCGGCGCAGACAAGCCGGATGCGCGGGTCGGAGAACTTTCGGCTCGCTTCGGCGATCATGCTTTGCGAAATGTCCACGCCGGTGATGCGGGAGACGTTTCGCTGCAGATAATAGGGGAGCAGCACGCCCGTTCCGCAGGCGACGTCCAGAATGGAATCGCCCGGCCGAACGTCGGCTGCGCTTAAGATTCGTTCGACGGTCTGTTCGTCGGGCTGGCGCTGCATGTCCCAGGCGGCGGCGCGACGATCGAAAAATGTGATAACTGCATCCAGATTCATACTGAGTGATCTGCGGTTCCTTTACGAGTAATCTTTCTGGTTCAACCAGGACTTTTTCAGGATACCATACTTTCAGCCGGATGTGGATTATTTTGGTGAAATTTTCCATATAAAAATCGATCGGTATGATTTTCTGTTGGAATTATCGGATAATTGGAGCATACAAGTGCTTCGCCGGGCCGGAACAAATGGCTCCGACGGGCAAGACAATGGGCGAAAGCACTGGTTGAACCAATGACACGGACGTGCCGCAAAAAAGCCTCCGGCACTTTGCACGGAGGAAATTGCTTTTTAAAATGTGCTATATAAGCGAAAGGACATACCGATGACCGCGTTCGGTTTCTTCGTACGCACGAAACCCGCAGCTTACGAACAGCCTGCGCGATTCCTCGTTGAACGAGTAGATTTCGTCGATATGCAGGGTTTGGAACCCGAGCGATCTTGCGCGTGCAACAAGCGCCGTTACGACACGCTTTCCAACGCCGCGGCCGCGCCAGGCGGGATCGCCGATGACGATCGGCATATCGTCCTGCCAGAACGTAACGTCGCCGATCGGACGGAAGGAGCCGCCTTCCGGTATTTCGATGAAATAGAGTTCACCGTGTGCGTTCAGGTAAGCATACATCCGCTCCAGCCGCTTCAGGTCGTATGGTTCGTTTTTTCCGTCAACCAGCATCAGCGTCGCCGCGTCCCGATACCATGGGATCGCGAACGAAAAATGTCCGTCGTATCGCCTTAGGCGGAGCGACGGCGTAATTTCGAGAATATCGGGTTGTTCGATTCCTTCGATCGGCATGGCTGCGTCCCCCGAAAATACGCCGGCTGTCCGGCAGGATATGCGTTCAGCCAAAGAGGTCGGTCTGCTCGAAACCGCCGTTCCAGACGACCAGCAGGCACCCCTTTTCAACCGAGACGCGCGCGGGTCCGCCCGTAAACGCGTTGCTGACGCCAAGCGGATAATCGACCGTCAGCGTTGCGCCGTCAAGCGGGTATTCCAGGCCGTCGAGCGTCACGCCGAACGCCGTGCCGCCGTAAGCGAACACGGAAACGACGCCCTCCGGCGAGCCGGGAAATGCCAGCGCCCCGTCCTTCAGCATGGCCAGCGATTCTCTTTCGCCAAGCAGGCAGCCTCTTGCGCCGCGCCCGGTCAGGTACATGAGCGCCTGGACGTTGGCCAGCGTGTGGTCGAGCCGGTCTCCGACGCCGCCGAGGATGACGAACTTTTTGTATCCCTTTTCCAGCCCGAGCTTTACGGCAAACAGCGTGTCCGTATCGTCTTTGTGTACGGGAAGGCGCACGACCGACTCGTTTTGCGGCACATATCCGAGCGAGTCGAAATCGCCGACGACGAGATCGGGTTTTGCGCCGCTCAGCCGGGCGTAACCCGCGTCGACGGCTATGACATAATCGCTTGGATCGATCACCGGAACGAACCCGGTGGGCAGCGCGCAGAACAGATAGCATATTTGCATGGACGGACCACCTGTAAAAAGATTCTTTATCTGTTATTTATACCATGTTTGCAACGGCAAGGGAAGCGTGCCGTATCGTTTCTCCCGGGATAGATTGCGCACGCGCGCCGCTTTTCATATAATATGAAAGAACAACGAACCGAGAGGAGCGTGCGATAGAGTGAAGAGCAGTCGTGTATCCGGGCATGTGATCGCCGCTTTTTTTGCTGCGCTCGCAATCTTTGCCGGAATGACGGTTTACATCGAGCTTGGCCGCGAATCCCGCGAGGACGAGCAGATGAAATACATCGCAAGCACGGTCAGCGCCCAGACGTATGAAGTGCTCTCCGCGCAGATGAGCAAGGCGAAGACGCTGGAAGCGTTCATCGTGCAAAACAACGGCGGCACGGACGGCTTCGAGAAGGTTGCAAAACTGCTCGTGACCGACGAATTCGTTCGAAACGTACTGCTTGCGCCGGACGGAATCGTGACGGACGTCTATCCGCTGGAAGGAAACGAGAGCGTCGTCGGGCACGACATGACCGGCGACCAGGCGGGTGACAAGGAAGCGCAGGAAGCCATCGAACGCGGGGAAATGATCATGGCGGGGCCGTTCACGCTTGTTCAGGGCGGAATGGGGATTGCCGGACGTCTGCCCGTGTATCTGGACGGCGAATTCTGGGGCCTCGTGTCGGTCACGCTGGATTATCCAGCGGTGCTGGGCGATATGAGTTCCCTTAACAACCTGGACGCACAGGGCTTCGGGTGCCGGGTCTGGCGCATCAACGCGGACACCGGCGAAGAGCAGACGATTCTCGAAACGGGGAGCGGCGTTATGGGCCGGGCGTACGCATATGCGTTCCCGATCTTTAACTCGACATGGAACGTCACCGTCTTTCCGGAACAGCCGTGGTATGCGCAGGCGACGGTTTTGCTCGGCGCGGCGCTCAGCATCGTGCTGAGCTTTGCGGTTGCGGCGGGCGTTTCTGCGATCCAGACCATCCAGCGCATGCAGAAGGAGGCGGCGGACAGCCGCATCCGCGAGCTGCAGAACCAGCTCGAATACGACCGGACGAACGTGCTTTTAACGCAGATCAGTTCGCACTTTTTTTACCACACGCTCAACGCGATCCAGGCGCTGATCATCCTCGCGCCGGAGTCCGCCTATAAGATGACGGAAAATTTTTCCCGCTTTCTGCGCTTTAAGGTGGACAGCGTGAGCGCGGAGGACGGGCTTGTGCCGTTTCGCGAGGAACTGCGCACGATCAAAGCGTATGCGGAGATCAATCGAATCCAGCTCGGCAAGCGGCTCAACATGGAATACGATGTGTTTGACGCGGACTTTTTGATCCCGGTTCTGACCGTTCAGCCGATCGTGGAAAACGCGATCATCCACGGCATCAAGCCGAAAGTCGGCGGCGG
>CAYUUB010000215.1:0-4186 GCA_964447725.1 uncultured Oscillospiraceae bacterium | reverse complement strand
ATACAGCAGCATGGCTCCGGCGGACAGCATCAACACCGCCGCGCAGGCGCAGGCAGTGCGCAGCCCGCGCGTTTTCGCCTGTTTTTTGTGCAGGACAACAAAGCAAACCAGAAGCGCCAGACCGATGACGCAAAGCCCGATTCCAACGGGCAGCGAAGCGTCGGCAAGGGCGGACCCGGCAAAGGTCGGTTCTTCGGTCGGCGCAGGCGTTGGCGCTGGCGTCGCGGTCGGCGTAGGCGTTGCGGTCGGCTCCGGCGTGATGGTCGCAAGCGGGCCGGCCTCTGCAAGGAGCCCGTCCAGAAGCGCGTAAAGCTGCTCCGCGCTGTCGGCGGCGGACACGGCGGGATCGACCTCCGGGAATGTCTGCTCGAAATACGGCGTATCCTGTACGCTCTGGCGATAGATGGTTAAAAACGTGTACCGCTCGAAGCAGGTTTGCGCAAGTTCAACGGCGCTTAAGCCGCCGTATTCGGATAACGGCGCCTGCGTGTCGTAGAGTGCGCTCGTGCCCTCGGAACGGTGCTGATAGACCGCCTGCACCTGCCAAAGGCCGTATTCCGCAGCGCTTGCGCGGTCGTACTTTTCTTGGGACGCCTGCTCGGCCGCAAGCTGAACATGCGTTGCCGTGAGCACATGCAGGCAGTCCCCGCCTTCGCCCGCAATATCGTGCGTTACGAGCACGTTCGGCTGATATTTGCGGACCAGCTGCAGCATATAGGTTTCGATTTCCGATTTGTCCATCATGGCGTACATTTTGGAACTGTCCATATAGGACCGAAAATACGCAAAGCCCGCAAAGATCGGCTGCATTCGCGAGCCGAGCGAATATTGCAGCTCGATGGCCTGCTGCTGCGCCTCGCGGCTGTAGGACATTAAAAAGACGACGGCGACGTCCTCGCTCCGGCAATACGGGAGCAGGCTGCCGAAATAGTACGCCTCGTCGGCGGTGTGCGCAAGGATCAGCATGACCTCCGGCTGGGTTTTCTGCGCGGTCATAATCGCCAGTTCGTCCGGCGGCGTTTCCGTGTCGTACACGCGAAGTTCGGAGATCGCGAACGCTTTTTCCCCGGAAATGCGGACGCTCGCGCAGTCCTTCGGCAGGACGTAATAGTCGTTGAGCAGTTCCGTGCTCGCGGCGATGCTGCTGAGAACGCTTCCGGCGGAGTCGAGCGTTTCGACGACGGCCGATTCCGGCGCGGTGTACCAGGCGACGTAAAGCCCCGCCGCTTCGGACGGGACGGCGATCGTCAAGGCTTCTTCTTTTGTGAAGGAAACGCGGGAATTGTAGCGGTTGTCGCTGAAGCGGTATAGAAAGGATTCGGAGCGTTCCGGAAGCGTGATCTCGCACTGCTGCGTAAGGTCGGTCGCTTCCGCTTCCGTTTCCGTTTCCGCGTGCGCTCTCGTCGTCCGGTTTCCGACGGGAAGGAGCAGCCCGGCAAACAGCGCCAGAATAACAAGTTTTTTAAGGCGGGACGGCAACGCACGGTGATTGAACATTACGGAAACTCCTATCGCAAATACATACATGATCCCAGAACGCTGGAAACGAATCGATAAATCAATCTATTATAGGCAGCGCCTATCTGGCGTGTCAAGGACGCAATACTTGAAAAAGATAACGAAAAATGCCGGGAATCGGGCGATTTTTGCCGAGTTTGAAGCAATAAACTTTTTTGAAAAAAAGGTTACGGTTCGTTCGTGCTGCCGTCGTATTCCAGCAGGTGCGTATTCTTGTTCAGCCGGTAAAGCCCGCCTTCCTCAATTGTGTCCGGCGCGGCAAAAGCGGCGGAAAAGCCGGAAGCGAAGCCGTCGTTCAGCCGGTAAAGAAGGACATAGTCGAAGCCGTCTTGCTCCAGCGCCGCAATCCATGCCTGCGGCGTGAGGTTGACGGAGCATATGTCGTCCTCCGTCAGCGCAAGCGTGCCGGTCGAATAATCCGTTACGTGCAGGGGGCGCAGGCAGAAGGCGAGCATCTGCAGGTCGAAGTCGCGCGAACCGATGGAGACGACGCTGATTCGGGCGTCCGGTTCGTCGACGAGCTCCGGCACGCGCCGGACAGTGGTTTCATACGGCGTGCGCACGCTTTTTGAATACGCTGTGTTTCGCCGCAGGGCAAAATTGCCGAGTTCCTTCAGCGGAGCAAGCGCCAGTACGATGACGAGCATGGCGACGGCAACGCGCCTGCCCGTGCGGCCGGGCTCCGCGGCAAGGTTCGCACCCAGTAAAAACAGGGTGATGACAATCATTGCGAGCGGGATATTCATATAGCGGTCGAACGACGCAAGGTTGAGCGCTTCCTGCTGCGTAAACTGGAAGAGATAGCTGACGGCAAGGCCGACGGCAAAGAGCGCGCATCCGATAAACAGGACCGCCAGCGTCGTGTCGAAACGGCGCATATCCCTGCCGCGGGCGTGGTAGGCAAGCGCGAGCAGAACGGCGAGCACAAGCAGGCCGAGCACGAGCGCGAGCCAGCTGAACGAAAGGCCGACGTAACCGGGAACGCCGATATCCTGCCGCCCCTCAAAGAGCGCGCGGAAGAAAGCCTCAAGGGACTTTCCGCGATAACCGGCGTCCCTTCCGGCAACCGCGTTCCAGAAGACGGACAGGTCGACCGGTTCGGAAAAGAGCTTTACGGAACCGTCCAGATTGAGCTTCAGCTGCCAGGAACCGTAAGCGCCCGCCGTCGCGGCCGCGCAGAGCGCCGCCGTGCCGAAGCCGCGCAGACGGTCATGCCTGCCGGGAAGGACGCTTTGCCTGCGGATATAAAGCGCGTCGAGCAGCGTTGCGGCGCAAAGGAACACGGCGAGCGCCACGCCCGCCTGCTTGGAGAGGGTGACGACGGCGCAGGCCAGAACCAACGCGGCGTTATCGAGAACGTCGCGTCGCTCGTTTAAAAGCAGCAGCGCGAATCCGAAGCCCGCGACGAGCCCGAGGTACGGATCGATCATGAGCGTTCGGTATACGTCCGAATGCAGGACGCCCGGAACGCAGCAGGCGCATATGAGCATGACGGCAATGCGGAACGCGTACGGCTTCTCCCAGTCGAGCTTGGAAAAAGCGGGTACGAACAAAACGAGGACCGCGCTTTCAAACGCGACATACAGCAGCCATTCGGAAAAGCCGCCGCCGAAAAGCCTGCCGATAAACTGCGGCAGATATTGCAGCAGCGACATCGCGGGCGGATAACTCTGATATTGCGCGAACGCAGAGGGGTCCGTCGCCAGCCGGTCGGTAAGGAACAGGATTTTGACCGTGTCCGCCCAGTGCGCGAGGTCGTCGCGATTGGAGACGAGGCGGCCATAGTTGGAAAAGAGGACGAAAAGGAACGCCAATGCGAAAAAAGCAAAGGCGGGTGTGAAAAAACGCGTGACAAACGCGTGAACGGAACGCCGCCTTGCGACGCGCACGACGGCGAGGACCCAAAGCGCCGCGCTCAGCAGGAGGACCGCCCAGGCTCCGACGGCGAGCAGGTCGAACAAACCGAACAGGTACAATACAACGATGACGGCGAAGACGGTCAGCGGCGCGGCCTTTTCAAAGCGCGTCTGGGAAAACGCGCAGGCAAACGCGCCGCCCGAACACAGAATAACAAAGAACAGGATCGCAGCGATCATGACAGTCCTCCCGGAGAAAGTTTAGTAAAACCGATGCGTCAGCAACGCGCTGTCGGCTGGTTTGCGTTTGACGGGCCGTCGTCTTTTTCAAACGAAAACGCATAGAGCAGCAGCACCGGCGCAAGCAAAAACGTCGGCATGAGGTAGCGGATTTCGTTCGTAACGGTGGAGATCAGAATCGAGACCACGTTGCAAAGCACCGGCAGCATGGCCAGCCAGAAACGATGCCGCTCGGCGCGCCGGATGCGGGCAAACATGGCAAGCAGCAATGCCGACAGCAGAAAGACGTTGGTATAGTAAAACTGTATGCTCTCCGTGCGCCAGCCCCAGACGGCGGACGAGCCGTAGGCCAGCTCGCGCAGGCAGATCAACGGATTTTGCACAAAAAGCTGCGCGTAAAGGCGGACGACTTCCCAGCGGTGTGTGCCGAGGGAGACGATGAAGGCGTTGTTGAACACCTGCATGTTTTGATCGTCAAACAAACCGTCCGGACCGCTTGAAAAGTCCTGCGTCCATACAAGCGTGCGCGCGTTCCATTTTTCATAGTGTTCCACCATCCAGTCGACCGGCAG
>CAYUUB010000214.1:0-4186 GCA_964447725.1 uncultured Oscillospiraceae bacterium | reverse complement strand
AAACAGGATTTTGTTTTTGAAGCCCGGCATATACTGTGTTCCGGCCAGCTTCAGCAGGCACCGGATATTGCCGCCGACAACGACGCCTTCAACTTCTGTGCCGCGGATGAAGTCCCACTTGATTTTGTAGAGGTCGTCCTTTCCGTGAAACAGGCTGCGTTCAAAGTTCGCCGTTTGCTGCGGCCCGTTATCCCAGACAAGGCACCGTACCTGATACAGGCAGGACGGTCTTCCGGTTTTCGCGTAGATCGCGTTGATGATCGTCGTCAGATCGCTGTATCCGAAAAAGGGTTTCGCGCTGCGCCCGATCAGCGCAAAGTCGATTTCATCGAGTAGTTCGTTTGCCAGTTCGCCGCCCGAAATGTCGAAGATCGCGCGGATCGAATCGTTTTTATAAAACGAATTGAGCGCGTCGGCGCGCTGCGTCCCGGTTCCGCTGAACACGGAATTTTGCGAAAAAATAAAAGGGCTCAGCACCGGGGACAGTCCGTACCCTGCGAGCACGCCGGTCAGCTCTGCGATTTGATTTTTTTCATTCGGGGTAAGGGCGTTGGAGCAGGCCACGATCCCCACTTGATCTCCGCGTTTCAGCATTTCGGTATATCCTCCTGTGTGAAAACACTATTTTGACGCGAGCAGGCGTTCCGCGTTCGCTCTGCAAACACGCGCGCCGGCCTCGTTGCCAAGGCGGGCGCATTCCTCCGTCGACAGATGCTTTACGCAGCCGTCGATCATGGCCGCGCTCATCGCGTCGCCCGCGCCGTGCGTGTCCGGGACGTTGGAGCAGTCGGCGGGCAGCACGCCGCATCCGTTTTCGTCCGCCCAGTATACGCCTTCCTCGCCGAGAGAGACGAATACGCGCTTTACGCCCTGTTCGATAAACCAGTCGGACGCGCGATAGATGCCGCGGATGGTATCGCAGGATTTTCCGGAGAGAAATCCGGCTTCGAAACGGTTCGGCTTGATGGCATAGCACTTGCCGATGTGACTGCCGATCCGCTTGGCCTTGGAGCAGCTGACCGGGTCGTAAAAGATCGGAACGGCGACGTTTTGGCAAAGATACGAAAGCGCGTCCGGCGAAAGATTGCCGTCGACGACGCACAGGTCGGCCCGATTGATCTGCGGCAGAATCGGGGAAAGGTAATCCGGCGTGATGCGCTCCAGCACGGACATATCGCTGATGCCGACGAGCATGTCGCCGTCCTCGTCGAACACGCCGATATAGGTGCCGGTGTGCTCGGTTGAAGTAAGCGTGCTGCGCAGCGAGACGCCGGACTTTTCGCAGCTTTCGCGCACCATGCTGGCATGGTAGCCGGAGCCGAGCGCGGTGACGAACTCCACTTGGCAGTGATAGCGCGAAAGGTGGCATGCGATGTTGTGCCCGACGCCGCCGACCCGGATGCGTACCTTGCCCGGGTTGCTGTCGCGTTCGCGGCAGACGCTGTCCGGCTTGCCGGTGATGTCGATGGCCGCGCCGCCGATGACGAAAATGCTGTTCATGCGCAGGGGTACCTCCCGTTCGGTCGTTGGTCGCATAGAGAAAAATCCGCCGGTTTCGTGCCGGAAGGGCCGCAGCGCGGAATTCAGACGGAAAAGCGGTTCAGGTCGATTTGCTTGCCGCCGATATAGATGCGCTCGATGCCGCGGCAGAGCCCTGTGCCGTTTTGATACGTCGCCGTGTCGATAAATTTGTCGAGATCGAGCAGCAACGCGTCCGCGTCGTAACCGTCCTGTATGCGTCCTTTTCCGGCAAGCTGCAAAAAGTCCGCCGTCTGTCCGGAAAGCTTATGGATCATCTGCTCCGGCGTCAGCAGCTTCTTTTTGCGCACAAGCAGGTCGTAGGCGTGCGCGCTTGTCCCGTGCGTGCGCGGGTGCGGGTTTTCGGTAGGCAGGCCGAGCAGCCCGTCCGTGCCGATCACGCAGAGCGGGTGCGTCAGGATTTCCACGACGTCGTCCTCGCTCATGTGGAAGTAAATGCCGAGGCCGAGGCCCTGGTTTTTAATCAGGATATCGCAATATGCGTCGAACGGGTCCATGCCGGCTTTTTCGGCGTATTCCGTAATGAACATACCTTCCGCGCTGTGGTCGATAGGACAGCTGGAGACGAACACGCCGGAAAACCCGCCGCAGTTATAGACATAATTTTCATAATCCGACCGAGCGTGCATCTCCGCACGGATAACTTTGCGCTCTTTTTTGTCGGAAAGCGCGGCAACAAGCCCGGGCATGCCGCCGGTGAAGTAGCGCGGCGGGATGGAGACGTTGAGCGAGGTGCAGCCCGCAGTATACGGATAACTGTCGATCAGCAGACGCCGGCCTTCCTGCGCCGCGCGGTCGATTAGCTTCAGGACATTGTGCGGTTTGCCCCAGTTGTCACGCCCGGCGGCTTTCATGTGTGAAACGCAGAGCGGAACGCCCGCCTGTTTTGCCAGCAATATGGACTCCAGGCGCGCCTGCTCGACCGTGTCCGCTTCATTGCGCGGATGCATGGCGAAACAGCCGCCTTCCTCCCTTACGACGTGCAGCAGTGCGAGCAGCTCGCCGTTGTCGGCATAGCAACCGGGCGCGTAGACCATGCCCGCCGAGAGCCCGAGCGCACCTTCGCGCAAGCACCGGCGCAGCATGGACTGCATGCGCTTTAGTTCCGCGCCGTCCGGCCTGCGGTTTTCGTAGCCCATCGCCCAGAGGCGGAGCGTGCCGTGCCCGACAAACGATTTTGTAGCGATCGGGTTGTCGAGCGTTTTCAGCCAGTCGAAATAACCGGCCGCGCTGCGGAGCTGGGACAGATTGCCCGGAAAATCGGGATACGGCGCAATGCCGGAGACGAACTGCGGAAACAGATTGACATATGCGTCGGACACGGGGAACATGGACACGCCGCACTGCCCGGCGACCTGCGTCGTAAATCCCTGCGAAAGCTTGGAACGCGTCGCGAATTTGCTGACCATGGTCAGATCGCCGTGGGAATGCGCGTCGATGAAGCCGGGAACGAGCGTCAGCCCGCTTGCGTCGAGCACCTGTTGCGCCTGCGGCAGGTCGTTCCCGCGGAAAACGCGGAGCCTGCCGGAATCGAAACCGACGCTGCCCCTGTAAGCGGGCGCGCCGGTTCCGTCGATGATCGTGCAGTTTTGAATCAGGATTTCCATTTTAAACCGCCTTCCTTTATCAGGAGGGCGCAAGGCTCCTTCCGCCGGGCGTTGCACCCGCCGCGGATTGAGACGGATGCTCAAACCGCCGAACGCTGCCGGTTATTCTTTTACAAACTTGATGCCGTCGATGACGGGCAGTTCCTTCATTTCGCCGTTTGCGACATGGACGATGCCGATGATGGAGAGCGCAAGCCCCGCGATAGAAACGAGCCAGCCGAGGATCGAGCCGATGATCGGCAGGCCGGCCTGGACGATGCCGCACGCGACGCCTGCAATGAGTTCCAGCAGGAACAGGTTCATGCCGCGTACCGCGTGGTAGCGCACAAAGGCGGATTTATCCTTGATGAAGTAGGGGATCAGCGCGAGAATGCCGATGTAGGCGAGGATGCCGAGGGCCTTGTCGTTCGAATTATTGACTACGACAGGTTCCGAGGCGGAGCCGCTGACCGGCGCACCGCATTTGGGACAGAAGTTTTCGTTATCTTCGATGGGAGAACCGCATTTGGAACAGAATGCCATAGTTTCTCAATACCTCCAGTTAATATTGTGGTGTTTATTACAATACGGCCCCGCTGCTTCAATCGGTCGGCCGGGATTGCCTAAAGATTCCAGAGATCGCTGTAAATCGTACCGACGGAGCCGTACACGATGAGAGCCCAGACGACGATAACCAGATACGCTACGACGGCGATCGCAAGCGTCAGCAGACAGCCGCGGGCGAGGTTCCTGCGGTTGTGGTTGATTGTGCCGCCGGCCGCCCAGACGATCATGATGATGAATCCGGCGATCGGGATGGCCATCAGCAGCAGCGAGCCGACGAAACCCCAGGAGCTCAGCACCGCAAAGGGAGAACCCTTTGGCGGTTCGGCGTTCTGCGTCCAGCCGGGATTCGGCGCGGGCGCGGCAACCGGCGCGGGTGCGCTGGTACGTGCGTTACGGACAGGGGTTCCGCAGTTTTTGCAGACGGCGTCGAAATCGCCTAGGTAGCGCTGAAAGTTTTGTGTAAAGACTCAATTGTCGGATGGTCATGGTGGCAG
>CAYUUB010000213.1:0-4187 GCA_964447725.1 uncultured Oscillospiraceae bacterium | reverse complement strand
TTGCAAAATGGATGAAATCCCAGACGATGAGGAAGTAGTCCACAAAGCCCATCTGCTCGACGACGCCGAGCTCATATTCCAGCCGCTCGCGGACGCTTTCGTCCGCGCCGGGGAGCTTCTTTTCCAGGCCCTCGTCGCATAGCTTGCGGAGGAATGCCGCGTTGTCCATGTTGTCGGGCGCGGTGAACGCGGGCATCCTGCGCACGCCGAACTCGATTTCGAGATTGCATTTTTCCGCGACCTCGGCGGTGTTTTTCAGCGCGTCGCCGTCGTCCGGCAATGCTTTTAACATCTCCTCTTCGGACTTCAGGTAAAACTGGTTGCCCTGCATCTTCATGCGGTCGGTTTCGTCCACGAAACGCTGCGTCTGGATGCAGAGAAGCACGTCCTGCGCTTCCGCGTCGTCCGGGCTGACGTAGTGGACGTCGTTTGTCGCGACGCATTTGGCGCCGATTTCGTTCGCGATCTTCCTAAGCCCCGGTAAAACCTGCAATTGCTCCGGGATGCCGTGGTTTTGCAGTTCGATATAAAAATCTTCGCCGAACATGCCCTTTAATCGCTTTGCGATGGCGAGCGCGTCGTCGTACCGCCCGGCGAGCAGCGCCTGCGGGATGTCGCCCGCAAGACACGCCGACATGCAGACGAGCCCTTCTGCGTGTTCGCTCAAAAGATCGTAATCGATGCGCGGCCTGTAATAGAATCCGTGCAAAAATGCCTCGCTGGAGAGATACATCAGGTTTTTATAACCCGTCTGGTTTTTGCAGAGCAGGATAAGGTGCCCGAGGTCGCGGTCCTGCGAGCCTTCGCGGTCGGTCATAGAGCGCGGGGCCACATAGGTTTCCATGCCGATGATCGGCTTGATCCCCTCCTTTTTACAGGCTTTATAGAAATCGATCACGCCGTACATCGCACCGTGGTCGGTGACGGCGAGCGACGTCTGCCCGAGCGACTTTGCACGCCGGACCAGATCGGGTATGCGCGCTGCTCCGTCGAGCAGGCTGTATTGCGTGTGCACGTGCAGATGTGTGAATTCACCCATTTTGAATCTCCCTTGCAATGCGGATCAACCGCGTCAGACGGTGGTTCATGCCGCTTTTGCCGATTTCCGCCAGATCGGCGAGTTCCTGAAGCGTCGCGTCCGGATGGTTCATTCGAAGCATGGCAGCTTCGTAGAGCGTCCCTGGCAGGCGGTTCAGCCCCATGTGCTCCTCGATGATCCCGATCGCCTGCCGCTGAAGGGCGGACGCGTTGACGGTTTTGCCGATGTTGGCGGTGTCGCAGTTGTTGGTGCGGTTGACGTAGTTTCGGAAATCGCGCTCGGCGCGGACGTTTTCGAACCTGAGCGCGGACATGGAAGCGCCGATGAGCGCGAGAAAGCCGGAAACGTCGTCGCCTTTGAGATAGACGACAAAGCGGTCCTTGCGCCGCATGGTCTTTGCGTCCGGGCCGAACCCTTCGATCGCGCCCTGCACCTGCGCGGCGAACGCGGCGGAGCGCGCGACGATCTCCAGATGATAGCCGCGATACGGGTTTGCGCAGGAGCCGCTGCCGAGGAACGCCCCGCGTAAAAATGCGCGCCGCGTATCCTCGCCGGCAAGCAGCGCTTCCGGCGCGACGTCGCCGAGGCCGGTCCCGCCGTCCCCGGCGCAAAGCATCCCGGTTTCGTACAGCAGCATTTCCGCCTGGTCGCCAAGCAGCGTAACGACCGTCAGCGGCCGCCGGTGCTCGCGCTCGCTGAGCTCAATGACGGATTCCAGCTCGAACAGCGAGGAGGCAAGCGACAGGATGTGCCTGCCGACGGCGAGCGTTTCGGTCGAATAGACCGCGCCCCGCCCGCGGCCGACATACAGCGCGCCGCAGGTGTGGGTCAGCCCCGAAAGCTGCGCAAGCCGCTGCGAACGCGATTTCACGCGGATTTTAACAAGATTTTCCTTTGCGTTGCTGGAAAACGACATCGTCCGCTCCGTTCCCGCCGCGCATGGCGGGCGCGGCACGGGCCCGCCGAAACCGGAACGCCCTTTTACCCATTATAAACGATTTTGAAACCCGCGTCAGCGATATTTATTCAATCGGCCCGGATATCACGATTCCGGTCCGTATTCGCGCGTCGTCATGGCAACATAACGAGGGCCGATTACGAGAAGCAATCGGCCCCGGGCGATTTTATGCTGTTTTCGTTTGCCGAAGCGGCGGCATTATTCCCGGCCCGGCGATGCGTCCGGCCGCTTCAAAGCCGCTTTTTTACGGAAATCCGGTACGACGATCAGGAAGAGGTACAGTCCGTACAGGACCGGGTAATAGTAAGCGGCGCGTCCCTCCGGCGCCATGAGGACAATGGCCGCGAATTCGGCGAGAAGGACAAGAACAAACAGGACGGGGAAGATGTTTTTACGGCGGAGGGAAGCGCGGATGCCGAAAAACAGCGCCGCGAGAGGCGCGAGCACGCGCACCGCAACGGAGAGGTATGCCGTGCCGGATTCGTACAGGCTGAACAGCTTGTTGACGGCCCGCTGAAGCAGCGAATGCACCTTTCCGCCGAAGGTCGCGGTGTCGAGCGTCCAGAAAGTGGTTTCCGCAAGTGCGTCGCGGCCCTGCCCCCAGAGGACCCGTGACGCCGAGTAAAGGTCGCTCATGTCGATGTCCTCGGATTCGCCCTGATAAACGCTGTCCGCAAACGGCGCGGGCAGGCCGAGCGCTTCGCACGCGCGGCTGACCTGCGTGCGAAGGAACGGGCTGAGATTATGAAGGACGATACGCTGATAGGCGCTCATAAAGGCGGCGATGTCTTCGTCCGACCGGCCGGAATAGTTGATGCGCCGGCCGTTTTCCATGTTGTAATAGCGGAAGCCGGCGAGCCCGTATTCTTCAAGCAGGTTCAGCGGCACGAAGCTGTCGATCACCGCGCTGTCGGCGTCCGCGCCGTCGTAGCTGAAGTTTGCGTTTTCGTCCAGGTAGATATCCTGGAGCGCGTTCATGGCGCTGATCAGCTTGTAGTTTTTGCCCATGCCGTCTTCCGCGTTCGCCATGCCGTAATTCTGCGGCAGCAGCACGGCGACGGCGACGACGCAGGCGATTCCGGTCAGCAGGAGGGTTTTCAGCCATTTGGTTTTTCCAAGCGCGAGCAGCGTTATCGGCAGGAGCAGCAGATACAGGATGCCCTCGCTGCGCCAGACGGCGATGACGCCGAACGCCGGAATCAGCAGCGCGAGCTGCTTTTTATCCGGGGCGCGTCCGTCGACGAAAAGAAACAGAATTTCGGAAAACACAAACAGGCAAAGGATCGTAAACAGGCAGTTGCGATACGGAGAAAGGCCGATATAGTAGGACGCGGGCACGGCGAACAGCAGCAGCGCCGGCCAGGCGCGTTTTCCGCCGAGGCGCACGAACAGCCGCGCGAAAACCGACGCGATCAGGCCGCAGAAGAACGCGCACTGCACGAGCGGCAAGATCAGCGGATGCGGGAAAAGCATGTAACTTGCCGCATAGACGCAGCCGGTCAGATAGTGATGCCAGTAGAGCGGGACGTGCTGCGTGGCGTTATAGTAGACGATCAGGTCGTCGATTTCATACTCGTACATCGCCGGATAGACCGAGACGGCGATGACGAACGTTACAGCGAACAAAACGAGAAACGCGACGACGCCGGACTTTGGGAAGCCGCCGCGCAGCGCGCGCACCAGCGTCCGCCAGAACAGATAGATCAGCAGTGCGCCGAGCAGCTTGGCGACGATATACGTCAGCGCCGAGCCGAACCGGTCGATTGGCGTGCCCGTGAAATCGGGAGCGGAAAACAGCGCCGAGTCGTACAGAAACGACGCGAGGATGTGCGCGCCCGCCAAAGCGAAAACAAGGATGCGCGCCGCTTTATCCGAAAGAAAGTTTTTTTTCATGGATTGCCGGACCTCCTCAGCGTGCCAGGCCGTTCGGCTGCCGCAGAAAAACCTGCAGTTCCTCCGGCGTTCCGAGCACATGGACTTTGCCCGCGTCGACGAGGGACATATAGACGTCCATCCCGTCGGAAATCAGCAGATTGTACATCGGCGCGATGTACTTCTCGCGTACGCCGTCGTATCCCTGCCCGTAAAGGCGGTCGTACGTCATTTGGTACAGCATTGCGCTCTTGAAATAATACGCTCCGAGCGAGCAATTGCCGGAGATACGTTCTTTTTCGCGCACGTCTGTCGCTC
>CAYUUB010000212.1:0-4188 GCA_964447725.1 uncultured Oscillospiraceae bacterium | reverse complement strand
TATTTGATACGGATGTTCAGGCTTGCAGCGATCGTTCTGTAACGCTCGATGTCCTTCTCCTTGAGGTAGTTGAGCAGCCCTCTGCGCTGGCCGACCATCTTGAGCAAACCGCGGCGCGAATGATGATCCTTCGGGTGCAGCTTCAAGTGCTCGTTCAGGTGGTTGATGCGCTCCGTCAGCAGAGCGATCTGAACCTCCGGAGACCCGGTATCACCCTCGTGCAACGCGTATTTTTGAATTGTATCCTGCTTGTCCATTTTTCTTCTCCTTTTTCTTTTCGCCGCAAACTGAGATAGAACGTCGGAGTGTCGCTTCCCCCAGTAAACGGACCAATACTGATATACTATACCACATCGCAGTACTCTTGTAAACAGAATCCTGCTTAGAGCGACCCGTCCGCGCCGCCGTCCGCCGGCCTGCGCTTTGCCGAAGCGATCGCAACGTCGCTTTCGATCTGTTTTTTGAGCGCTTCGACGTCTGTAAACGTGATCTCGCCGCGAATCCGAAACCGGAACGCGACGGTAAGCTCGCGCCCGTAAATATCCGCGTCAAAGCCGATTATGTGCGTCTCAATGGTGCGCTTTTCCCCGTGGACGGTCGGGTTGTTGCCGATGTTTGTGACCGCGCGGTAGGCCGCGCCTTCCACATAGGCATACGTTGCGTAAACGCCGTCCGGCGGCATAACGCGGATCGGGTCCGCTTCAATGTTCGCCGTCGGGTATCCGATCCTCCGCCCGATGCGTTTGTTCTTCACGACCCGGCCGGAGAACGAATACTTCCGCCCGAGCATTGCGGCGGCAAGCTCCATTTCCCCGTGTTCGACCGCCGTACGGATGCGCGTGCTGGAAACGGGTTCGTCCCCGTACAGCACGGGCGGAACGACGCTGACGTCAAAACCGTGCGTTTTGCCGATCCCGGCAAGCGTTTCCGGCGTGCCCGCGCCGCGCTCGCCGCAGGTGTAGTTATAGCCGACGACGAGCCCGCGCACGTCCCAGCGCTCGCGCAGCGCGTCGACATACGCTTTTGTCGAAAGCGCCGCAACCTCCGCGGTAAACGGTTCGCTCACGAGCTCTTCTATGCCGAGCCGCCGGATGATCGCGTTTCGTTCGCGCATGTCGGAGAGCAGCCGTACGCCGCCGCCGAGCACCTCCATCGGATGGTTGGAAAACGTATAGACGGCCGGGACCGCGTGCTCCGCGGCTGCCGCTTCCACCGTCTTTTGCAAAAGGGCCTTATGCCCCGTGTGAACGCCGTCGAACATGCCGAGCGCAACGACGGCCGGAGTCCGTTTCGTCATAGTCAACCTCAATATAAATGAATCGCGAGCTTTACCTGCCCGTTTGCAACATTCCCTACGCCGAGGAATTCGCCGCCGGCATACAGGCGGACATAGCCGTCCGGCTGCCCGCGGGTATTCGTTTCCAGCCCGTTCTTCGCCGGAACAAGCCGGCTTTTCGGCAATTCCAGCCGCGGCAGGTACGAAACCGAATCTTCGCAGGATACGACCGCCGTTTTCAGCGCGCCCTGTTCTTTCGCCGTCTGCAGCTCGGGCACCGTCCGCGCGTCGCCGATGGAAAACGGCCCGCTGCGCGTCCTGAGCAAAAACGGCATGTAAGCGAGCGTGCCGAGGCGTTCGGCAATGCTTTCGCAGAGGGAGCGCACGTACGTCCCGCGGGAACACACCGTTCTGAGCAGAAAACGGTTTTCGCCCGTCTGCGTTAGCAGTTCGAGCGCATCGATCGAAACGCGCCGCCGTTTCGGCTCCACCGTCTCGCCCGCGCGCGCAAGGTCGTACATCTTTTTCCCGCCGACCTTGAGCGCGGAATAGATGGGCGCCGTCTGCATCTGCTCCCCGCAAAGCGCCGGAAGCGCGGATTGCAGCTCCGCTTTTTCAATCGCGCGCGCATCCGTTTCAAGAACCGTCCCGCAGGCGTCCTGCGTGTCGGTTCTTGCGCCGAACGCAATTTCAAACACGTATTCCTTGTCCTTATCGACCAGCAGGTCGAAGAGCTTCGTCGCACGTCCGATGCATACCGGCAGCACGCCGGCCGCGGCGGGGTCGAGCGTCCCGAGGTGCCCGACGCGCTTTTCGCCGAAGACCCTGCGCACGTCGTATACCGCGTTGCTGGAGGTCATGCCCGGCGGTTTGAGCAGCACTACGACGCCGTCCATATCAGCCGCAGTCCTTTTTCAGTTGTTCTTTCGCCGCCGCAAGCATCGTTTCCGCGGCGTCCTCTACCGGCGGCCGCAGCGTGCACCCCGCGGCGAGCCTGTGCCCGCCGCCCCGGTAGCGCGTCGCAATTTCGCTTACGTCCGCGCAGGTCTTTCCGCGCAGGCTGGCGCGGACCGTCCCGTCCTCGCTTTCGCGCAGGAACACGGCGATCTCAACGGAATCGATATCGCGTATCACGTCGATAATCCCTTCCGTATCCTCGGCTTTCGCGCCGCAGGACGCGATTTCGTCCAGCGTGACGTACGCGATGCCGATGCGGCCGTTTTCATAGAGCTTCGCCTTGTCCACCGCAAGCGCCTGGAGCTTGAGCTTTTTAAACGGCACGGTGCGAAACAGCCGCCTGCTGAGGTCCGGCAGGTCGATTCCCGCGTCCAGCAGTTCCGCCGTAACGCGCAGCGTGTCCGGGGTCGTATTGCTGTAGGAAAAATTACCGGTGTCGGTCGATATGGCGGCGTACAGGCACGCGGCGACGTCGCGGCTCACGGGAACCTTCAGTTCCGTCAGAAGCCGGTAGATCAGCTCACCGGTCGCGGCCGCCTTTTTTACATAGTTGAAATCCGCGTAATTATCGTTCGTCCCGTGGTGATCGATGTTGAGCGTCTCCTTCGCCGCGCGAAACAGCGGTTCGCAGCGGCCGGTGCGCGCAACGTCCGCGCAGTCGACGCAAATAACCGCCTCGGCGGGCCGCGCCTGTCCGGGCGGAATCAGCTTGTCGGAAAACGGCAGGAAGCCGTATATGCCCGGGACCGCATCCTCGCAGACGATCTGCAGGCGTTTCCCGGCCGCGCTTAACGCGCCGTAAAGCGCAAAACTGCTGCCGAGCGTGTCCCCGTCCGGGGAAACGTGCGCGATCAGCAGGATATCGTCATGCGACCGGATGAACCGGACGGCGTCCGTCAGCATTGCGCGTCACTCCTTCCCGTCCTCGTCGTGCAGTTCCTTGAGAATTTCCGAAATGCGCACGCTGTATTCGATTGAATTGTCCAGCGTGAACTTGAGGCTCGGAACCGCGCGGATGCGCATCCGCGCGCCGAGTTCGCGCGCGATAAATCCGGCGGCATGGTTCAGCGCGTCCACGCTCGCCTGCCGCCTGGATTCGTTTTTGTCGTAAACGGAGACCTTGATCTTCGCGTATTTGAGGTCCTTCGTCACTTCGACGCCGGTCAGCGCCGTCATCTCGGAAATCCGGGGGTCCTTCATTCCGCGGATGATCTCGCTGATCGTCTTTTTGACCTCTTCGTTCATTCTGTCCGAACGGAACGTTGCCACGGTTTTATCCTCCTCCGCCGCGGCGCGCGCCCTGGCGGCGTCTTTCCGCGGCGATCGTTTCGTTAAGTGCGCTTGACTTCCTCGACAACGTACGCTTCGATCACGTCGTCCACGTTCAAGTCGTTGTAGTTTTCAATGCCGATGCCGCATTCGAAGCCGGTCAGGACTTCCTTTGCGTCGTCCTTAAAGCGCTTGAGCGACGCGATCTTGCCTTCGTGGACCACGACGCCGTCGCGGACGATGCGCACCTGCGCGCTGCGCGTGATCTTGCCTTCGTTGACATATGCGCCCGCAATGGTGCCGACGCCGGACACTTTGAAAAGATCGCGAATGGTCGCGTGGCCAAGCTCGGTCTCCTGGAAAACGGGCTTGAACATGCCCTGCATGGCGCTCTTCACGTCGTCGATGGCGTTGTAGATGATACGGTAGGTGCGGACGTCCACGTTTTCCTTTTCGGCCAGCGAACGTGCGCCGGAATCCGGGCGTACGTTGAAGCCGATGACGATGGCGTTGGACGCGGAAGCGAACATGACGTCCGTTCCGGTGATCGCCCCGACGCCGCCGTGGATGCAGCGGACGCGGACTTCCTCGTTGCTGAGCTTTTCAAGCGCCTGCTTGACCGCCTCGACGGAACCCTGCACGTCCGCCTTGACGATGATGTTGAGCTCTTTGAGCTCGTCTTCCTC
>CAYUUB010000211.1:0-4190 GCA_964447725.1 uncultured Oscillospiraceae bacterium | reverse complement strand
TATGGCGCTTTTTGCATTTGCGATGCAAAGGGGCGAACGTTCGACGTTTGCGCCGCGTGCCGCGTGCGGGAAGACGGCTGCGCGGACCTGTACCTCTTGCAGGGCACGGCGGCCGACGCATGGCTGACGGCGGAAAGCGAAAAACCGGATTCGCTCGTGATCGACGCCGTTCGCTGGTTTGTCTGCGAAGGAAGCGCGAATACGGCGGCCTTTTTTGAACGGATTCCGGTTTGCGCGGTCTACGAACAGGGCGGAACGCTGCAGACCATCGGCGCCGATCACGCGTCCGCCCGGCTGATCTGGGCGGAATCGTGAACGACGGGTAACGTTTTTGAAAAGCGACTGTTACGCGTCCGTGAATCTTGCGGCAGACGGCTTGACAATTCATTTTAATTCTCATATCATTAAGAAAACTTAATCTTATAAACTTAAGAATAGGATTTTCAAGGAGATGGAGGTGAAAGGAATGGACAGACGGCTGAAGGATTCCGAATGGATCATCCTGCGCGTTTTGTGGGGAAATCCGCCGATGGACCTGCGGGGAATCATCGCTGGCGTACAGGCGCAAAATTCCGACGTGAGCTGGGACTATAAAACGTACCATAGCTTTCTTCGGATTTTGATCGACAAGGGGTTTGTCACCGCGGAAAAGCACGGCAAAAACAATTATTACAGCCCGGCCATTACGCAGGAACAGGCGCTTTCGTATGAAACGGAGAGCCTGATTTCCAGAAGGAACTATTACGGCTCGGTCTCAAGTTTGATGGTGCATATGGCCGAACAGGGAAAGCTGACCAAAGCGGAAAAGCAGGAATTGCTTGACCTTGCCGCAAAGCTTGCGCAGGAGGACGACGCTTAATAGTTGCGCTTCGGCAACCTGAATTCGCGCGAATGATTACATCTTACTTACTTATGGGGGGACTATGGAAAATGCAATTCTGACGCGATTGCTTGAGATCACCGTTTACAGCGCCGTGATTTTCGTCGCGGTGGTGCTGTTTCGCTTTGCGCTGAGCAAATGGCTTTCGCCTTCCTTAAAGTACATGCTGTGGTTCCTCGTGGTGCTGCGGCTGGTTGTTCCGGCAACGTTCGAGAGCGGATTTCACTTTATAACGCTGCCCGGTGAGGAGCCGGCCGTGTCCGCGTCCGCTGAAACGAGCACCGCAACCGTCGCGCCAAGCGCGCAGAGCGAGCCCGTGCTGGACGGAGGAACGATCGCCGCCGCCGAATCGCCCGACGAACCGGAAGCAACGCAAAACGCGACGCCGACGGCGACCGCGCCGAAGACACAGACGCTGAGCTGGCAGCAATGGCTGCTGATTGCGTGGGGCGCGGGCTGCGCGCTGATTTTTATTGTGTATGCCGTTTTGAACAGCCGGCTCAACCAGCGAATTCGTCGCATCGGCTGCAGTCCCGGAAAGAGGACGGAACAGCTTTACCAACAGGTGAAAAGCGGGATGAACATTCGTGCGCGTATACCGATCAGCCTGATGCCGGACATCAAGAGCCCGGCGCTGACGGTGCAGTTTCTGCCGAAGCTGCTGCTGCCCGACCGGCTTCTTTACCGGGCCGACCGGGAACACATGGCGTTTGCAATGGCGCACGAGCTTATGCACTACAAGCGCCGCGACTATCTGGTGTGTCTCCTCATCGTGCTGCTGCGCGCGGTATTCTGGTTCAACCCGGTCGTGTGGATCATGCCGAAACTGATGCGGATGGATATGGAATCCGCTTGCGACGCGCGCGTTGTGCGGACGATGGATAAGGCGCAGAAGCTCAACTATGTCAACCTGCTGTTGGCGCTCGGCGAAGAAGACGGGATCGATTGCCTGCCCACAAAGGGAGGACTTTGCGATGAAACAATTATCGACTGAAGACTTTTTGACCCTCGGCATGGCGCTGACCGGCGACAAAAAAACCATGGAGCGGCGCGTGCGCGGCGTGTTCGGAAGGCAAAACAGCGCGCGGGCGGCGAAGATACTGGCGCTGGCGCTTTGCATCGCGCTGGGGATCGGTTGTTTTACGACGGCCTGCCAACCTGCGCAGGAAGCGAAAGCACAGCCGAGCGCAATCCCGCTGGAGACGGAGGAACAGGCCGCATCTGCGGAAGCGGCCGATACTGCTGCGGCGCAAAACGCCGAGCGCGAGGACGTAAGCTTCCTGTCGGGGCTGACGGAATCGGACGATCCGCCTTCGCCGTATCCAACCAGGATCGAACGCGAAGCGGTGTCGCTCGACAAAAATTCGAAGCTGGCGTTTGACGCGGACGTGATCGTGCCGGAAACGGACGGTTGCGGTATCGCCCGGCTGGAGCGGCATGTTTTTTCCGATCAGGAATATCAGGCGTTCATGGATTATGTGGAACCCGGCGCCGACTGGAGGACGGATACGCTCGACGGAGGACCGTTTTCATTTGAAGCGGCGGAACATTTTTACAATGCCGTCGCACAGGGCGAGGATGGATATACGTCGGTTTTCATGGCGGCGAGAGGTGACCGGACGCTGTATTACTCAAAATACGACAGCGTCATGCCGCAGTCCGGCTTTCAGTATGATATTTATGTGGACGTCGAAGCGGAGGATTTCAATGCCGAATGGCCGATGGAGGCTGCGGACGCACAACCGGCTGCGGAGCAAGTGATAAGCGATCTGGGAATTGAAAACATGACGCTGGTCGGCGCGGAAAAGGCGGTTTCCTATGATAATAAAGCGGAAGGCACGGCGGGAATGACGCTTCAGACCCGCGGCTGGATGTTTTACTTTGCGCATGAATTCAACGGCCTGAGCTTTGGCAACATGAACTGCGTGCTCTCTACCGGCGAAGCGACTTACAGCCCGCTCGACTACGGCGTGCTGTCCGTCGGCGATACGATTTGCGACCCGCCCGACTACCAGACGCCGATGTGGGAACGACTGAGCGTTTACGTGGACGAAACCGGGATAGCGGAGGTGGACTGGGAAGACGCGCTCGATATTACGGAAACCGTGCTGCATAACGTTTCGATCCTTTCGCCGGACCAGGCCGCCGATTGCCTGACGGCGCGGCTGCGTGAAGTCTACGTCGGCGACGGCAGCGCTTCCGAGGCGACGTTTCGCGTGACCGCCGTACGACTCGGCGCGGCGGCGATCGGCGAATTTCCGCTGCCGGCGGCGGTCATGTCCGCCAATCAGGGACTGATGGTTCCTTGCTGGGAACTGGAAACCGTTGTTACGGACCAATCGGGCCGGCACACGGAAGTATACGTGTTCAACGCCGTGGACGGCGGTACGCTCGTAGGGAAAGTCTACCATGGAGGATCGTTATCATGAAACGCATTTCCACCGAAACCCTGTTAACGCTCGGCATGGCGTTGACCGGCGATAAAAAGACCATGGAGCGGCGCGTGCGCGGCGTGTTCGAGCGAAAGAAAAGCCCGCGTTCGGTCAAGGCATTGACGCTGCTGCTTTGCGTCGCGCTTGGTGCCGGATGCTTTACGACGGCGTGCCAGCCGGTGCAGGAAGCGACACAGAGCACAAGCTCCGATTTCCAATCGATTTCAAGCGATCTTCCCGCGCAGACGCATGTTCCCGAGACGGAATACCTGTTCGACAACAGCGTGAATGAAAACCTGGACGATACGAATGCCTTCCTGACATCCTGTGTGGAAGAACCGTTTTCCGCGGCACAGGCGCCGGCCGCGTTTTCGGAGCCGGAAACGGAGGTTGCAAACAATGCGTTTTTAACGATCGACGCGGACGTCACCGTGCCCGAAACGGACGGTTATTCCGTAACGCGCTTACGCGCAAAGCAGTTTACGCTTGAAGAATATCAAGGCATGATCAACTACTTCCTGCCGGATGCGGTTTGGCAGTCAGGCCAGACAACGTCCGATCTTTCCGAAGACGGCGAATTTAATTTAGACGAAGCCAGTGTTTTGGACGGCTTCAGCTTTAGCACCGTTTACGGAGAACATGTGATGGAAATAAGTGGCGGACAGAACGGAAGTAGCTTTTTCTTTGGGCCCGGAGACGGGATTGTTTACCGGGAAGGATATCTGGTTGGCGACGAGGAGATGGAAACCGAATTTGGCGAAGAAATTCGAACGCCGATCTCGCTTACGCGGGAAGACGCGCAGGCGCTGTCCGACAAGACAATCTCCGACCTCGGGATCACGGGGGTCGTTCTGGACTCCGCTCAGCGCGCCTGCCTG
>CAYUUB010000210.1:0-4193 GCA_964447725.1 uncultured Oscillospiraceae bacterium | reverse complement strand
TACTGGTCGTCCATGCTCTTTGCGCGCTTCTCCGCCTCGTTCAGGGCGTTGTTCAGGCTGCCGGAGACATAGACCTGCTCCGGCGCGCTGCCGCCGCTGTAGGTCGGCAGAGAACCGAGCTCGCGCTCGATATCCGAAAGCATTGCGTCCGTGTCCGTGCCCGTCGCGGAAAGGATGCTTCCGATCAGGCCGTCCGGCTGCGCCATCAGCGCGTACAGCAAATGCAGCTGCGAAACCTCCGTGTTTCCGCGCTCGGTCGCCATCTGCTGGGCGGCCTGAACGGCCTCTATGCTTTTTTGCGTTAACTGATTGACATTCATAAATCTCAATCCCCCTCTACAATATCATGCCGCCGTTATGAATATGGGAAACATAGAGTTTCTCCACACCGGCTACCGCCGCGGCAGGTTCGTTCAAATACTCAAAATAGGTCTTCAGCGCACGGTCGAACAGACGGATGTACGCGGCGATCCCCTCGCCGATCTGTTCGTTGTCGGCCGTGTCGTCGCTCAGGCGGAGCTTTCTTATATAGCGTCCGTCCTCCATCGCGCACTCCACCCGGCCAATATACGCCGTTTCGATGCGCGTCCAGAGCTTGAAAAACTGAAGCATGGCGAGCACGAGCGCGCTGTTTTGGCTGCGCACGCTCACACGCAGTTCGCCAAGCAGCGGGAGCGCGTTTTTATAGAGCTCCACGCTGTAGCGAACACTTGGATTGTATTTATAATCCAGCGCGCTGCGCAGCGAAAACATCGAGTCCGACGGCTGGAGCTGCGGCTCGAACACGCTGCCCGTAAGCATGTGCCCGATTGCGTCGAACACCTCGCGCATTCGTTTTTCCGGCGTTGTGTAACGCACATAATCCGCTAAAATCTGGTTGGCCATGCCCGAGCGGCTCGTTCCGGAATCGTAGGCCAGACGGTCGATTTCCCGCACGATTTCATCGGACAAAACCAGCGAATACACGCTTTTATTCATAAACTTCATCACCTCGCGGTTCGTTGATTTTATTATATCCGCTTATTCGAACTTTGCAAGCGTAATTAATAATTTTGGATGCAATTTTGCAATTCTTTCACGTTTTCACTATACTGAATTCGCAATGTCTTAATGGCGAAGGAGCACGTTGGATGATGAAATACGACTTTGACGAAACGATCGACCGCAGCGGCACGCACAGCTTCAAATATGACGCGGGAAAACAAATCGACCCGTACCTGCCGGACGACTACATCCCGCTTTGGGTCGCGGACATGGACTTCGCCTGCGCGCCGCAGATTCTCGACGCCATGCATAAGCGCCTCGACAGGCGAATCCTCGGCTACAGCATGTTGGGCGGCGACAGCAAAAGCGCCGTCGTCGACTGGATGCAAAACCGGTTCGGCTGGACGATCCTGCCGGAGCAGATCGTATTCTCCAGCGGGGTTGTTACCGCGCTGTTCGCCGCGGTCGGGCACCTGACCAAACCCGGCGACGCCATTCTTCTGATGACGCCCGCCTACCATCCGTTCAACGACGCAATCAGGCGATACGGCCGCACGCCGCTCTACAACCGCATGATTCAGACGCAGGACGGCAAATTCGAGATCGACTTCGACGATTTCGAGCGGAAGGCAAAGCGCGGCGACTGCACGATGTTCTTCCTCTGCAACCCGCAGAACCCGACGGGGCGCGTGTTCTCGCGCGAAGAGCTGACGCGCATCGGCGATATTTGCTTTGCCAACGACGTGTTCATCGTCGGCGACGAAATCCACGCCGACCTCACGCGCACCAATCAGACGCACATCCCGATTGCCGCGCTGTACCCCCGGGAAAAACGCATCATCACCTGCACAAGCCCGAGCAAGACGTTTAACATCGCCGGAAACAACCATTCGCACCTGATCGTCCCGGACGAAAAAATCCGCGAAGAATGGTCGAAAAACAGCTATTGCGGACATCCGACCGCACTTGGTATCGACGCGGCGATCGCCGCCTATCGCGAATCCGGAGACTGGCTGGACGAGCTGCGAACATATCTTGACGGTAATTTTGAGATGATGAAGGCAATGCTTGCCGAGCAACTGCCGAAAGCAATCTTTCAAATTCCGGAAGGCACGTATCTCGGCTGGGTCGACTTGCGCGCGCTCGGCCTTTCGGAAGAAAAGCTGAACGAAATCGTCTCCCGTGCGGGCGTGTTCGTTCAATTCGGCAGGGACTTTGTGGACAACGGGGACTGCCACATGCGCGTCAACGCCGCATGTCCGCGAAGCGTGCTTAGGGAAGGACTGGAGCGCATTTGCGGCGCGCTGAAAGCATATTAACCGTCTTATAAAACATTTTACGATTCAAAAACCGGATGGCGCATGCCACCCGGTTTTTTACTTTATATAGGTTTTTTTCACATATTCGCTGGTAAAAGCCCGCAGCAACGCGCCGTAATCCGGCGTAAAATCGAGCACGTCGCCGACGTTATACCGCTTTGCGCGCGTCAGATCGACGATCAGGTGGTCGGAACTCGCGCCGACGCTCAGCACGTTCGCGTCATGCGGCGTCAGTCCGTCCGGCGTGGTGTCCTGCCGCCCGATCTTGAGGATGCCGCGAATCTGCTCGCCGTTGTCGGAAAACACGGGCTGCTCGCCGAACGCGTTATATCCGCGCGTCCCGATCGGGACCGAAGGCTTTCTCTGAATCTCGATCAGTTGCGCGGAAACGGTAAATGCGTCGCCATACAGACCGTTGATCACGCGCTTGATCGCCGTGTCGTTGCCGAGCAGGACCGATTCGCCGAGGCGCAGGTGGTTGACGCCTTTCGGCACGCGGTTTGCGCGCAGCAGGCCGATCGTGCTGGAATTCCCGCCGGAGACGAGCGGCACGGGCATGCCGGTCCTGTCCCGCACTTCCTCCGCAATGCGGCAAAGCTCGCCCAGGTTCGTTTCGTCCGGCGAGATCGCGCCGTAGCAGGTCAGGTTCGTTCCCACGCCGAGTAACTCCAGCGCGGGTTCGTCGGCCGCGGCCAGCGCCGCGCGGTAGATCGCCTGGCGGTTGCGAAATAGGATGCCTTCGCGCAGGTCGCCGAGATCGACCATGAGGATGACCGCGTGTTTTTTCTGTGCGCGCAACGCCGCCTTGCCCTGCGCGCGGATGGTGTCGATTTCGGAGACGAGCGAAGCGTCCGCCGCCGCCACCGTTTCGTCCGCCTCGCCCGGTGCGGGCGCGCGCAGCAGCAGTTTCGGCTTTTTCGTATTCAGGCGGTTGAGGTTTTCGGTCCTCGCGTCGGCAAGCATGGCCGCGTCGCTTTGCTCGAACACGCGCGCGATCGTTTCGTCCGCGCAGACGGCTTTCGTCACCGCGGCCACCGCGATGCCATGCTGACCGCAAAGCGCCGTCAGCGTGTCGATATTGTGTTTGATTTTTCCAAGGTCGGCGCAGATTCTCGGATACTCGCCCATATGCTCGCCTTTCGGACTTTTACTTTTCTGAAAAGAAAAGTAAAACAAAAGAATTTTTTTGTTTCGCTTACTTCTCCCCGAATAAAAGTAAAACAAGAGAACGGATAAAGCGCTTCAAATGCGACTGCATCTCATGAAAAGCCTTTTACGCAAAGCGTAACATGTTTTTCAGCAGCGCTTTTGCCGCGCCGGGCCGCGTCTTTGCCAGCACGCCGAGCGACGCCATTACATACCGCTCGTCGAACGCGATCCGGATCGCGCCCGGCTTGGGATACAGCATGGCATTGCCCGCGTTACAGTCGGCAAGGCTCCGCAGGATGCGTTCCCGCTCCGGCAGTCGCGTCAACGCGCCGCCGGTACCGATCAGCGTCCTGATTTGCGAAAGGTCCTTCCCTTCGGCGGCGGTCGCGCGGCCCTGCGGCGTATAATAATGCCGCAGCTTTCCCGCGTGCCGGTCGATCGCAATCAATCCCGCTTCCAGACACAGCCACGTGGTCAGTTTTAACTGCTCCGGCGTTTGCGGGATCGGCTCATACGCTTCCATCACGGCGGCGACGTCGATGCCGAGCTCATTTTTCAGCTTCGCTTCGCCAATCTGCTCAATCAGATGGTGCGCGTTGACGTAAAGCCCCAAATCGCCTTCCACCGTGCGCCTGTTGAACGGCTCCGGCGCGGTCAGCAGCGCCGCGATCTCGTCCGAACCGCCGGTTACGGAGTGCACGTCCGTCGTCGCGCCGCCGATATCGAGCACGGCGAGGTCGC
>CAYUUB010000209.1:0-4215 GCA_964447725.1 uncultured Oscillospiraceae bacterium | reverse complement strand
GCGCCGTAAACGGCGGAGACGATGCCGCCTTCCTGGTCCGATCCGCCGCGGCCGTAGATCACGTCGTCGGTTTCATATCCCTTGTAGGGGTCGTCGGTCCAGTTCGCGATGTTGCCGATTCCAACGGTATCGATGTGCCCGTCGAAAGCGATAATCTTGTCCCCGGTACCCATCCAGCCGAGAGCGTTGCCTTCCGGGTCGATTTCGGCCTTGTCAAAGCCGAGGCTTTCCATCTCTTTGATCGTACGCTTGATTACGCCTTCTTCGTCGCAGCTTTCGCTGGGAATTTCAATAAGGTCGCGGAGAAAACGGGTCATCTGCGCTTCGTAACCCTGCGCTGCCTGCTTTACTTTGCTGATATCCATTTGTGAAGCTCTTCCTTTCTGCGGTGGCTTCGGCTGCACCGCAGCCGAAGTCAGTCCTTTTTTGCGTCGATATACGAATAAAGGGTATATTTGCTGATGCCGAAGTATTTCGACACCTTGTCGCCGCTTTTGGTAACAAGGAACGCGCCTGCCTGATAAAGGAACTGAATGGCCTTGATCTTGTCATCCTTGTTCATCATGGCAACCGGCTTGCCGACCAGGGCGACGCTCTGATCGATGAGATCGTCCAGTAAATCGTTGACGTTTTGCGGAATCCGCTCCGGAATGGTCGGTTCCTCGTTGTGATGCAAAACAGAAGCGATTGCGCGCTCGGCCATTAATAACTCGGTAATATCGTAGTTAATGGACAGCACGCCCTCGATTTCCCCGTTGCCATCGCGCAGGTATACGGTGCTGGATTTCAAAACACGGCCGTCGCGTGTCTTGGTCAGATAACCGAGCTCGTCGGTCAGCGTGGGGTCGTTCTTACGCTGAAGCGCCTCCAGTACGACGCGTGAAGCGCCGCCGCCTGCCTGACGATGGGACACATGGCCGTTTTCGATCACCGCAATCGTGTGTTCGGTGTCGTCGCCCGAAATGTCGTGGACGACGACTTCACTGCTTTCTCCAAACTGCGTGGTTATTGCCACTGCCAGCCGCTGCAAGAACTCCAGATCCATGACGCGAACCTTCTTCCTTATAAATATAACAGAACAAAAAGAAAAAACAAGCGGGAAAACAAATATATTTTATGAAGCCTTAAATATTTTTTGATTCCACGCTATAACTAACTAATTTATTGTATCACAAACAGAAAGTAGAATACAAAAAAAATCTGATTACAATGCGGTTTTTTGACCGTTAGGAGGAAAAGCCCGATTTATCAAACGGTTCTTGTGGAAAAATAAGAAATACGATACAATGATTTCAACTCCAAAAAAACAGAAAATTAAAGGTGGTGAACCACGTGGAAGAAGAACGGGATACGGTCGTTTTTTCCGATGACGAAGGCAACGAGTTCGAACTGGAAATCGTCGATTATTTTGAACATAAGGGACAGGAGTACGCGGTGCTGATCGACCCGGACGACTGCGGCTGCGAATGCGAAGACCCTGCATGCGAATGCGAGCACGATACCGAAGTTTATATTATGAAGATCGTGGTCGACGGTGAATTTGAAGAGTTTTTACCCGCGGACGACGACATGATGGACGAACTGACAAAAATTGTCGAAGCACGCTTTGAGGCTTACGAAGAAGAAGATACCGAGGATGAAGAAGAGGACTGATTGCTGCGTTTGGTAAACCGACGCACACCAACCGGAACCCACGGACAAACGAGCCGTGGGTTTTTTTGAATCGCAAGAAAATTATCGGATTATCCACAAGTTTCGTTGAAAATGTGGAAAATTCGGATGCAAATCCGGCACACGCATTTTACGTTCAAAGGAATGAGCTGGAAATTGTGAAAATTCCGTAATTTCGCGTGAAACACGCGCACAAATAAAAAATATCTGGTATAATCCTAGAGACTTCTGTGCGAACAAGTGTTTGAAAGAATTCGATGCCACGGGTTATCCGCGAGCGGCAGAAGCAAAAACGAACGATTGGGATGGAAGTTCCGGCGGCGATGCCGGGACAGAGGAAAGGAACCCCTTTAGTTATGAAGGACATCATTATCAAGGGCGCGCGCGAGCACAATTTAAAGGACGTCGACCTTGTCGTGCCGCGCGATCAACTTGTTGTATTTACCGGCCTGTCCGGAAGCGGAAAATCGAGCCTTGCGTTCGACACGATCTATGCGGAAGGGCAGCGGCGCTATGTCGAGAGCCTTTCCTCCTATGCGCGTCAGTTCCTCGGGCAGATGGAGAAACCGGATGTTGACAGCATCGACGGGCTTTCACCCGCGATTTCGATCGACCAGAAGAGCACGAGCCATAACCCGCGCAGCACGGTGGGGACCGTCACGGAGATTCATGACTATCTGCGGCTTTTATACGCGCGCTGCGGAATTCCGCATTGCCCGGACTGCGGAAAGCCCATCGAGCGGCAAACGATCGACCAGGTTGTCGACCGCGTTCTGACATTGCCGGAAGGGACGAAGGCGCAGATCGTCGCGCCCTGTGTGCGCGGCCGCAAGGGCGAGCACCAGAAGCTCTTTGAGGAGCTGAAACGGGAAGGGTATGTCCGCGTCCGCGTAGATGGGACGGTTTACGATCTTGCGGAAGTGCCGCCGCTGAACAAAAAGCAGAAGCACAACATCGACGCGGTCATCGACCGCGTGGTGATCAGGCCCGGAACGGGAGGCCGGCTGACCGATTCGCTGGAAACGGCGTTCCGGCTTGGCAACGGCCTTGCCATCGTGGCGATCGTGGACGGCGAAGAGCTGATGTTTTCGCAGAACTATTCCTGCCCGGACTGCGGAACGAGCATTGAAGAGCTGACGCCGCGGATGTTTTCTTTTAACAATCCATTTGGCGCGTGCCCGACCTGCAGCGGCCTCGGCACGCTGCTTAAGGTCGACCCGGACCTTGTGATTCCGGACAAATCGCTCTCGCTTGCGCAGGGCTGCGTAAACGTGATGGGCTGGAACAGCGGCTCAAAAGGAACGATCGCCAGCATGTACTTCGATGCGCTGACCAAGCATTACGGCGTATCGATGAAAACGCCGTATCAGGATTTGCCGGAGAACGTGCAAAATGCAATCCTTTACGGGACCGGCAGGGAAAAACTGCATATCGCCTATAAAAAGGAATTCGGGCGCGGCACGTTCGACGCGCCGTTTGAAGGCATCGCCACCAATATGGAACGGCGTTATCGCGAAAGTACCAGCGAATACAGCAAGCAGGAGATTGAGCGGTTCATGACGCATACGCCCTGCCCGGACTGCAACGGAAAGCGCCTGAAGCGTGAAAGCCTCGCGGTAACGGTCGGGGACGTCAACATTGCCGATCTTTCCGACATGCCGGTCAGGGAAGCGCGCACGTTTTTGAAATCGCTGCAACTTGGCAAGACGCAAATGCTGATCGCCGAGCAGATCCTGCGCGAAATTGACGCCCGGCTCGGGTTCCTTGTCAACGTCGGTCTCGATTACCTGACGCTCGCGCGCTCCGCGGCGTCTCTTTCCGGCGGCGAGGCGCAGCGCATTCGTCTTGCGACGCAGATCGGCAGCGGGCTGATGGGCGTGCTGTACATTCTAGACGAACCGAGCATCGGCCTTCATCAGCGCGACAACGCGCGGCTGCTCAAAACGCTGAAGGCTATGCGGGACCTGGGAAATACGCTTATTGTGGTGGAACACGACGAGGAAACCATAAGAAGTGCGGATTATGTGGTGGATATCGGTCCTGGTGCCGGCGAACACGGCGGAGAAGTGGTTGCGGTCGGAACGCCGGAGGAAATTGCGGAAAACGAACGGTCCATCACGGGCGCATACCTCAGCGGGAAGATGAGCATCCCCATTCCGCAGCAAAGGCGCGAAGGCAGCGGGAAAAGCCTGATTGTCCGGGGCGCACGCGCGCATAACCTGAAAAACATCGACGTTGAGATCCCCTTGGGCAGGTTTGTCTGCGTAACCGGCGTGTCCGGCAGCGGAAAGTCGAGCCTGGTCAACGAGATCGTTAAAAAATCGCTTTTACGCGATCTCAACCGCGCGCACACGCGGCCCGGCGACCATGACCGCATCGAGGGGACCGACGCGCTGGACAAGGTGATCGATATCGACCAAAGCCCCATCGGGCGCACGCCGCGCTCGAATCCCGCGACCTACTGCGGGCTGTTCGACCTGATTCGGGCGGTGTTCGCCAACACGCCGGACGCACGGATGCGCGGCTACAGCAACGGGCGCTTCA
>CAYUUB010000208.1:0-4238 GCA_964447725.1 uncultured Oscillospiraceae bacterium | reverse complement strand
TACAAAGCGTTGATTTCGTCAAGCGTCATGTCCGGGTTTTTGTAGATCGTCTGTTGAAACTCGTCCTCCATGCAGCCGGAGATCAGCGAGTACATCGCGTCGATGAGCACGTCCGCCTCGGCTTCGTCCGCAAGCTTTCCGAAAAACGAATCGTAATAATCGATCATGAGCAGCACGAGCGCCTGCGAATCGATTTCCGCAAGATCGAGGCTGTCGCTTGCGGAATATCCCGCCTCCGCGTTGTGGTAATAATTTGTGAAGTGCCCGAGTTCATGCAACGTCGTCAGAATGTCCTCCGAGTTTCCCTTCCATTCGGAAAAGATGAACGGCGCGTCATAATCCGATATATAGGTCGTAAAACTCGTGTCCATCTTGTTGCTGTCCACCGAAAAATCATAAAGGTCGTTACGAAGCATGTATTGCAACGACTCGTCGAGCATCGGAGAAAAATCGGCGGCGGCGGTTTCCAGCTTCGCAAGGAATTCCTGCTCGTCGAATTCCGCGTCGGCAAGGTCGTAAGTATCGTTACGATAGTTCGCCTCGATAAACACGGGAACGATGTATGCTTTCACCGCCTGCTGGAGCAATTCCGCGTCGGCAAGCGAATAGTCCCGGCCATATGCGTCGTAACAATACGCGGCGAAGTTATCGTAGCCGAGCCTGCTTGCAATGTCCTGCCGGATTTTGAGCTGATCCAGAAAAATTGTGCCCGCGCTTTCGTTCAGGCCCGCGCAGTATGCGCTGTACAACCGGTAGTATTCGTCGTATCCCAGCGAAGCGTCCCCGTTAATTGCGTCAAACGTCCAGCGCTTCCCGTTGTCCATAATTGAAAAGGTCGCGCTCAGCTCATCGTATTCCAGCGTCTTGCGTTCCTCGGAGTCAAGGAGGTCCTGAATCGACTCTTCGCTGCCGATCTCGTCGCTCATGATGGCTTCGACGTAACCCTCGCCGAACGAATCCTTCGCCAGTTGTTCGATCTCGCCGGACGATTCAAACAGTTCGTAGGAAACGTTTTCCATATCCGCGTCCAGGATGCTCAGTTCCGTTTGCAGATAGCTGTATTCGTTCCTGTAGTACGACTCGGTCACGTCGAACGCGTACAAAAGATACGCCAGCGAAAGCATGGAGTCCGCATGCGCGTACTCTTCGCGCAGCGTTTCATACGCCGCAATCATTTCCTCCGCCGGTTTCCCGCGGTCGATCCCGTCGAGCAGGTCGTCCATCTGCGCGCGCATGACGTCGATGTCCGGCCGCTCGTAGACCATGTCCGTAAATGTTACATTCGCGTGTTGTTCGTTTGGCTTATATTCTGTTGAAGAAGTAACCGATTCATTCGCCGTATCGACCGTCGAGCGCACGGTGTCAGGGACGCTGTCGCACCCCGCAGTCAACGAAAGCAGCATCAGCGCCATGATCAGCCAGGCAAGGATTTTTGTTACACGTTTTTTCATGAAATCAGTATACTACGAATCAGCCGGAAATCCCAGATGGAATTCTTTATTTTCCGTAATCCTATTGAAGTATAACGTCGGCCGCTTTCCGTCCGCTCCGTTTTGCGCGGCGCGAAACCGCAAGGCGAGCGGGCCGCATCTTTGCCGGGCTGCGCGTCGGGATTGTGAAAAGTTTTGTTGAATTGCACTCTCATTCGTGGTATAAATTTTAGGAATGGTTTTACAGGCGGCGACGGCTTTGTTTTGCGCGCCTGTACGACACATCGCTGCCGCTCGATCTTTCGGAAAGGAAATCGAAAATGAACATAGTCGTTTTAGCCGGCGGGCTCTCCCCCGAACGGGACGTATCGCTCTCGACCGGCACCATGGTAACCAACGCGCTCCGCTCAAAGGGGCACAACGCCGTTTTAGTCGACCTGTTTTTCGGCATGGAGACGCTCCCCGCAAACCCGGCGGACGCGTTCGCCGTCAGCGGTATGATGCCGCAGTTCGCCGTTCCGGAAAAGGCGCCGGACCTGGACGCGGTCCGCGCATCCCGCAAGGCCGGGTTCTCCGGGCAGATCGGAACCGGCGTCCTGGAACTCTGCCGCGCCGCGGACGTCACGTTTCTCGCGCTGCACGGCGGCATCGGCGAAAACGGCACGCTGCAGGCGTTCTTCGACCTTTGCGACATCCGCTACACGGGCAGCCCGTCTATCGGCTGCGCGCTGGCGATGGATAAATGCGTTACCAAGTCCCTTTTTCGCAGCAAAGGAATCCTGACCGCGGGCTGGACGGCCGCGCGCGCCGGTGAACGCTTCGACGTGGATTCCTTCCCCGTTCCCTGCGTGGTCAAGCCCAACTGCGGCGGTTCGAGCATCGGCGTTACGATCGTGCACGACCCGGAGTCGCTCGCTTCCGCAATCGACGAGGGATTCCGGTATGAAAACGAACTCCTTATCGAAGAATACGTTTCCGGCATGGAGCTTTCCGCCGGCGTCATCGGCTGCGGAGACGACCTGACGGCGCTGCCGCTGATCGAGATCGTGCCGAAGCACGGGTTCTACGATTATCAGCATAAATATCAGAAGGGCTGGACGGACGAAATCGTGCCTGCACGCATCTCCGCGGAAATGACGGAGCAGATTCAGGCGTTTGCGCTCGCCGCATTCCGCGCGCTCAAGCTGGACGTTTACGCGCGCATCGACTTTTTGCTCACGCCCGACGGCCGCGCCTACTGTCTGGAGGCGAATACGCTGCCCGGCATGACGCCGACGAGCCTGCTTCCGCAGGAAGCCGAGAAGACCGGCCTTGATTACGCATCGCTTTGCGAAACCATCGTTTCGCTTTCCATGCGGCGCTATGAGGAGCAATGAAAGCTTATTTATTTGAAGAAATCCTCGCCGCGTGCGGCGGGACATATTTCGGCGATCCGGCGCTGTTAAAACGCGCCGCTTCGGATATCGTCATCGACAGCCGCTGCGCCGCGCCCGGCTGTCTGTACGTGCCGATCGTCGGCGAACGCCTCGACGGGCACGCGTTCATCGGCTCCGCGCGGCAAAACGGCGCTTCGCTGGTGCTGACCGCTCATAAGCTGAACGAAGAGCCGTATATCCTTGTGGACGACACGCTCTCCGCGCTTGCCGCCGTCGCGACGGCGTACCGCGAAAAGTTTGCGATCCCCGTCGTCGGGCTGACCGGCAGCGTCGGCAAAACGTCCACAAAGGAAATGATCGCCTCCGTTCTCTCGACGCGCTTCAACGTGCTGAAAACCAACGGAAACCTCAACAACGAAACGGGCGTGCCGCTCACGCTGTTCCGGCTGGACGAAACGCATGAAGTCGCCGTTATCGAAATGGGCACCAATCATTTTGGCGAAATCGGTCGGCTTTCGTCCATGGTGCGGCCCGATTTCTGCCTGTTTACCAACATCGGCGTTGCGCACATCGAAAACTTCGGCACACGCGAAGGCATTTTAAAGGGCAAAACGGAGATGCTCGCGCACATGCGTCCCGGCGGAAAAGTCCTCGTCAACGGGGACGACGACATGCTCGCGACCATTCCCGGCGCGATTCGCTTCGGCTTTTCGGAGGGCTGCGACGTCCGCGCAACAAACGTGCAGGACGAAGGTCTCGACGGAATGCGCTTTACCGCCTGCCATCGGGGCGAATGCGTGTCCGTGCACGTCCCGTCGCCGGGCATCCATTCCGTCAGCAACGCGCTGGCCGCAATTGCGGTCGGGCTTGAACTCGGCATGTCGCTCAACGCGCTTTCCGAGGGGATCGAAGCGTTTTCGTCGCTTTCCGGCCGGATGAACGTGAAGCGGACGCCGTACTTTACCATACTCGACGACACCTATAACGCGAACACCGTCTCCATGCTCGCCGCCGTCGACGTGCTGGAGAAGGTCGCGGGCCGCCGCGTGTGCATCCTCGGCGACATGCTCGAACTCGGAAAGGAATCCGCGGAGCATCACGAGGTCGTCGGTATGTATGCAGCGCTGCACAACATCGACCTGATCGTCTGCGTCGGCCCGGAGTCGGAATCGATGTTCCTGGGCGCGCACGATATTGCGCCGCGCAGGTCGCGCTATTTTGAAACGCAGAAAAACCTGCTCGCCATCCTGCCGACGCTCCTGCGCGAAGGCGACACCGTCCTCGTCAAGGCGTCCCGCGGGATGCACCTGGAAAAGACGGTCGAGCGCCTTTTGCAGATGAAACCGGAATAGGCCGTTTCCTCCGCCGAAAAGGCCCCTGTTGGGATAAAATACATAGGTAACAAAAGAAGAAGCAAAGTCCGGCCCGAAGT
>CAYUUB010000207.1:0-4310 GCA_964447725.1 uncultured Oscillospiraceae bacterium | reverse complement strand
GGGCCGGACGCGGTGGAAACATACGAAAAAGAAAACTACGAGACGCGCGCGAGCAGCCTTGCGGATATTTTCGAAAAGCAGGGCCGCACCGACCCCGCGCTCAGCACGCGCGAAGCCATCACCTACTTTACCGGCATTCGTGCGGCAACATACGAAGAAGATTTCGTCATCCGAAAAGGCAGGCGCACGAAAAATATCGTCCATGCCGCGGGCATCCAGTCGCCGGGCCTCACGGCGGCGCCCGCAATCGCCGTCGACGTGGCGAAGATGGCGAAGGAGTTGCTCGAAAAGCAGCGCAGTGTCAAGCGCAACGAATCGTTCAACCCGGTCCGAAAGGGCATCCCGCGCGTCAACGAGCTGATGGACGAAGAGCGCGACGCGCTGATCCGGAAAAACCCGGACTACGGCGAAATCGTCTGCCGCTGCGAAGAAATCAGCCGCGGCGAAGTCCTCGACGCGCTCAGACGGAGCGTCCCCTGCGACACGGTCGACGGGGTCAAACGCCGCGTCCGCCCCGGCATGGGGCGCTGTCAGGGCGGCTTCTGCGGCCCGCTCGTGCTCCGCATTATCGCGGAAGAAAAAGGGCTGACGCCGGAGCAGGTCGAAAAGAGCGGCATGGGCAGCGAACTGCTTTGCTGCAACATCAAGGAGGTGAAGCCGGATGGTCCCCATGACCCGGTATGACGTTGCGGTGATCGGCGCGGGCCCCGCCGGCCTCGCCGCCGCGCTTGCGGCGGACAAGGAAGGCGCGTCCGTCCTGCTGATCGAGCGCGAAGCGCGGCTCGGCGGCATCCTCAAGCAGTGCATCCACGACGGCTTTGGGCTCGTGCGATTCGGAGAAAAGCTGTCCGGCCCGGAATATGCCGAACGGTTTATCTCGCAGTTGCCGGGAAGCGGCGTCGCCGTCAGCACGCTGTCGTTCGTCAGCGGAATCGAACGCGTCGGCGAAAGCTGCTATATCACGTTGATCACGCGGGAAGGAATCAAGCGCGTTCAGACGCATTCCCTCGTGCTTGCGACCGGCTGCCGCGAGCGCACGTCCCGGCAGATCGGCGTGCACGGCCATCATTGCGCGGGCGTTTTCACCGCAGGCAGCGCGCAGTATTACACCAACATCCTCGGCAAACTGCCGACACGGCGCTGCGTCATCCTCGGCAGCGGCGATATCGGGCTCATCATGGCGCGCAGGCTCACGCTCGAAGGCGCGGAGGTCGTCGGCGTTTACGAGGCGAAGCCGACACCGAGCGGACTGACGCGCAATATCAGCCAGTGCCTAAACGATTTCGACATCCCGCTCCATACCAGCAAGACCGTGACCCGCGTGTTCGGCGACCAGCGGCTCGCCGCGGTCGAAATATCCGACGTGGACGAGCGCATGCGGCCGATACCGGGCACGGAAACGATCGTCGAATGCGACGCGCTGATCCTGTCCGTCGGCCTGATTCCGGAAAACGAGCTTGCGGAGACGCTGCATGTGCCGATCGACCCAAAAACGAAAGGCGCGATCGTGGACGAAAACAACCACTCGCTCATCGACGGCGTGTTCGCCTGCGGAAACGCGCTCCACGTCAACGACCTCGTCGACTACGTGTCGGAGAGCGGCGAAACCGCCGGGCGCGCGGCCGCAAAGCGGCCCGTCACGGAGCGCGACCTTGCCGGGATTGCCTGCAATTCCTCCCTGCTTTACGTCGTTCCGCAAAGAGTCGACAAAAACGCCGCGAATGCCGAGCGGACGTTTTACTTCCGCTCGTCCTGCGATATGGACGACGCGACGCTGACCGTTTTAAAGGACGGACAAACGCTGCATACGAAGTATTACGCGCATTTAAGGCCGCCGGAGATGGAACACCTTCGCCTGACGTTGACGATAGACGCGTTGGACGGCTCTTCCCCGCTGCTGTTTCATCTGGAGGGTACCAAACATGCGCAGTAATGATACAATAAAAGAAAGCGAATCGTTGCGTGGCGCCGTCAGAGAGGTCGTCTGCATCGTGTGCCCGAACGGCTGCCGGATCGAGTGCACGCCCGGCAGGGACGGCTATACGTTTGCCGGCAACAAGTGCAAGCGCGGCGCCGAATATGCAAAAGCCGAGCTGACGCGCCCGATGCGGACGCTGACGTCCAGCGTCCTTACCGTGTTTCCGGATGCGCCGGTCGTCAGCGTGCGGACAAACGGCGAAATTGAAAAAGCAACAATACCGGACGTCCTGAAGGAATTAAAACGCGTCACGGTCGACCGCCGCATTCAAATAGGCGATATCGTGATCGAAAACGTATGCGGCACCGGCGTGAACATCGTCTGCACGACCGACCGTCTCGTGAATCCGTATTGAGCCACTGTTTTTTGAAAGGAGCGAATCATCATGTCTCATCCGTATAAGGGTTTTGAGCCGAACTGGGTACGCGGCGAATTTCCGAAGGACAGCTACCGTTCGATCTTCAAGTGGGGCGACCCGCTCGAGATCAAGGCGCCGCGGGAATCCCTGTATCGTATGATGAAAGAAAAGTTCGGCATGACCGACGACGATTTCAAGGCATACACGGAGGACACCGGCTTCGATTCCGTACGGTTCGATATTCCAATCACGCTGAAAGAGCGCGATCTGGACGCGTTTCGCGCCATTGTCGGCAAAGACTACGTCCGCACGGACGATTATGCGCGGCTGTCCGTTGCGTACGGCAAAACCATGTACGACCTTCTCCGGCTGCGCAACAAAATCGTCGAAAACGTGCCGGACGCGGTGCTTTACCCCGATACGAAAGAACAGGTCGAACAGATCGTTTCCTACTGTGCAAAGGAAAAAATCCCCCTTTACGTCTATGGCGGCGGTTCGTCCGTCACGCGCGGCGTGGAATGCGTAAAGGGCGGGATCTCGCTCGATTTCCGCCTGCGCTTCAATAAGGTGGTTTCGTTCAGCGAGATCGACCAGACCATCACTGTGGAAGCCGGCATGAGCGGCCCGAAGCTGGAACATACGCTCAACGACGCTGTCAAAACGCTCGGCGCAAAGCGCGCCTATACCTGCGGTCACTTTCCGCAGAGCTTTGAGCATTCGTCCGTCGGCGGCTGGGCCGTCACCCGCGGCGCCGGGCAGAACTCGACCTATTACGGCTGCATATCGGACATCGTTCTCGCACAGGAATACGCCACGCCGGTCGGAACGATCAGGACCGACCGCTATCCGCGTAAGTCCACCGGCAGCGACCTCGGCCAGATCATGATGGGCGGCGAAGGCACTTACGGCGTACTCACGCACGTGACGCTCAAAGTCTTCCGGCACATGCCGGAGACGGTCAAACGCTTCTCCTATATGTTCCGGGACTGGGAGACCGCGCAGGCCGCCGCGCGGGAGATCATGCAGTCGGAAGCGGGCTATCCCTCCGTGTTCCGCCTTTCCGACCCGGAAGAAACGAGCGTGATGCTGCAGCTTTACGGCGTGATGGATTCGCCGCTGAAGCACCTCTTTAAAATGCGGAAGTTCAAAGAAAACGAAATGTGCCTGTTCCTCGGCTTCACCAACGGCGAAAAGGGATTTTCCAAAAACTGCGCAAAAAACGTCCGGCGCGTCGCAAGGCGCTTCGGAGGGATGAGCCTGACGGGTTACGTCACGCGCGGCTGGGAAAAAGGACGCTTCAACGATCCGTATATGCGCGACACGATCCAGGACTTCGGCATCGTGACCGACACCATGGAATGCACCGTCAACTGGAGCAACATGTCAAGGGTGCACAAAGAGGTCCGCGCGTTCTGCAAATCCCGTCCGAACACGATCTGCATGACGCACATGTCGCACGTCTATCCGCAGGGCGCGAACCTCTACTTTATCTTTATCATCCGGGAAAGCGACCCGGAGGCGTTCAGGGCCTACCACGCGGGCATCCTCTCGGCCATCCAGAAATCCGGCGCGTCCATGAGCCATCATCACGGCATCGGCAAGATGTTCGCGCCGTGGCTCGAAGGTTCGCTCGGCAGGAACGAATACGACGTCCTGCGCGCGCTGAAGAACCATTTCGACCCGGACAACATCATGAACCCCGGCGGGACGCTCGGCTTCGATCTGAAGGAAAGCGAAAAGCACTTTCCGGACCGCGGCTGAAGGTCGCTTTCTCGTTCCGCGCTCCGGCACCGCCGGAGCGTTCGCGTTATCCTTTCACAAGATTATACGCAACAAGTGTTGCGTAACGATTGATATGCGTTTATAAATATGTTACATTTGAATGGAGCAATTCTAAACCATTCGCAAGGAGAAACGATATGCCGTATTTTATTACGGACGCGTGCATCGGCTGCACGGCGTGCGCCAAAAGCT
>CAYUUB010000206.1:0-4355 GCA_964447725.1 uncultured Oscillospiraceae bacterium | reverse complement strand
CGCTGGTCGCGTTCATCTCGTACTGCACGCAGCTCTTCGACCCGATCCAGCAGCTGGCGAACATCCTTGCCGAAATGCTGGGCTCGCAGGCGTCCGCGGAGCGTGTCGTCACGCTCATGGACACCGAGCCGGACGTCGTGGACACGCCGGAGACGCTGAAAAAGTACGGCGACACCATGCATCCGCTCAGGGAAAACTGGGAGCCGATCAGGGGCGACGTTTGTTTCGACCACGTAACGTTCCAGTATAAAAACGGCGAACGCGTGCTCGAAGACTTCAATCTGGACGTAAAGGCCGGGCAGACCGTCGCGCTCGTCGGCGAAACCGGCGCGGGCAAGAGCACCATCGTCAACCTGCTCTGCCGGTTCTACGAGCCGACCGGGGGCGGCATTCTCATCGACGGCGTGGACTACCGCGAGCGCACGCAGCTCTGGCTGCAGTCCAGCCTCGGCTACGTGCTCCAGGCGCCGCACCTGTTTTCCGGCACCATCCGGGACAACATCCGCTTCGGAAAGCCCGACGCAACGGACGAAGAGGTACGCCGGGCGGCGCGGCTCGTCCACGCCGAGCCGTTCATCCTCGCGCAGGAAAGCGGCTACGACACCGAGATCGGCGAAAGCGGCGCGCGGCTCTCGACGGGTCAGAAGCAGCTGCTCTCGTTCGCCCGCGTGGTGCTCAAGGACCCGCGAATCTTCGTGCTGGACGAGGCGACGAGCTCCATCGACACCGAGACGGAGCAGCTGATCCAGAACGCGATCACGCATATCCTCAAGGACCGCACGAGCTTTATCGTCGCGCACCGGCTCTCCACCATCCGCACCGCGGACCGTATTTTAGTCATCCGCGACGGTAAGATCCAAGAGAGCGGCACGCACGAAGAGCTGCTCGATAAGCACGGCTATTACCACGACCTGTACACCCAGCAGTTCTGCGCCGACCGGACGGCGGAATCGCTCGGCGGTTAAGAAACGGAGAAGAACGGATGACGGGGTATTCCTACTGGTCGCTTTTGATCGTCTGCCCGCTGGTGTTCCTTGCGGGCCTGATCGATGCGGTAGCCGGCGGCGGCGGGCTGATCTCGCTTCCGGCGTATCTGCTCGCGGGTCTGCCGCCGCACAACGCGATCGCGACCAACAAGCTCTCCGCCTGCATCGGTACGTTCGCCTCGACGGGGCGTTTCGTCAAAAATAAATGCGTGGACTGGCCTACGGCGGTCCCGTCCGCGGCGCTGGCCGTGCTCGGCGCGGTCGCGGGCGCGAACCTCGTGCTCGGCATCAGCGACACGGTGATCCGCTACGTTATGCTGGCGCTGATTCCCCTGCTGGCGTTCGTCGTGCTCAAAAAACGCGACCTGTCCGCCGTGGAAGGCGCGCCGGTCAGCCGGAGGAAGCAGTTCGCCATCGTTCTCGCCGCCGCGTTCGTCGTCGGCATGTACGACGGTTTTTACGGACCCGGCACGGGCACGTTCCTGCTACTCGCGTACACGCAGCTTGCGCGGCTGCCGCTCAGGCTGGCCGCGGGCAACGTCAAGATCGCCAACCTTTCGAGCAACCTCGGCAGCCTGACCGTCTTTCTGATCAACGGGCAGACGATCGTTCCGCTGGGCCTGATCGCGGCGGCATTCTCCATTCTCGGGCATTTTCTCGGCGCCGGGCTGCTGCTCAAAAACGGCGCGAAGGTCGTGCGGCCCTTCATCCTCGTCGTGCTCGGCCTGCTCTTCGTCCGGCTGATTTACGACCTTGCGTTCGCTTAACCGTTAAAAACGAGTTTGTTAACGAAATAACAACGCCGCGCGAAATTTCGCGCGGCGTTGCCCATTTTACCAGATCGTTACCTGTAACGGATGTTGAGACTGCCGAAGGACACGTCGCCTTTGATCGCCAGGACTTCGCTCGTGTTTGAATCGGCAGAGCCGAACGTCTGCACGGAGCCGAACGCCTTGTCCGAGCGCACCAGTACCTTGATCGACCGCGGGACGATCAGGTCGCAACTGCCGAACGAAACGTCCATATCCAGCACCGCCCCGTTTTTCACATGCTTGACTTCCGTCAAATCGAGCACGCATTTGCCGAACGACAGGTCGATGTCTCCGCCGGTCAGTTCGTCGAAAACGAGTTTGCGGTTCTCGTCGCAGAACGAGCAGTCGTAATGGACGAACCCGTCCTCTTCATTATAGTCGATCACCTGCTTATGATCGCCGTTGCAGTATTCCTTCCATTTCCGTTTCCGTTTATGCGGAAAGAATCCCTCGAAAATGATCGTCAGCCCCAGCAGGATCAGCAGGCTCGGCCAGATGATTCCCCAGGTCAAAACGACCGATATCACGCCGAGATTGAACAGCAGGAAATACGTTCCGAGCGCGATGATCGCGAGGCTGAAGATCGAGAACCGCCGGATGCACCAGGACAGCCCCAGGCCGATGATGACGGCGGGCCACACGATGCCCCAGACGCCGAACGACAGGCCGCCGACCTTCTGCATCAGGAACGCAATGCCGAGGACGATGACCAGCACCGCAAACCACATTCCGTCCTTTTTAAACCCGGTATCCCAGTCGAACGTGAAGCTTTTGCTCCCCTTGCCCTTTTCCGACTGCGAGTCGACGATCACCACGTGCGGCTCGATCGGCCTGACGCCGAGCAGCTCGTCCGTCGTGACGCCCAGCACTTCCGCCAGCTTCGGCAGAATCGAGATGTCCGGGCAGGAGACGTCGTTCTCCCATTTGCTGACCGCCTGCGCGGAAACGCCCATCATCTCGGCCAGCTGTTCCTGCGTATATCCTTTTTCTTTACGAAGCTGCACGATGCGCTTCCCCATTGTTTGTTGTTCCATAATTTTCTCCCTCTCTTTGATGGTTTTATTATGCCATATCGGAAAAGCCTTGAACATAGCCTGTTTTTCGAGTTTTTAAATTCGTATCAACCATCGGTAGAATTGGACTCAACCGGCGGATTTCTTTACACAGGCGCGCTTTTCGGTTACAATACCATTGGTTGAAAAAGGAGGTTTTTTTACCTATGGCATTGCGTACGATCCGCACGGACGACGATCCGTGCCTATATAAAGTCTGCAAACCCGTTACGAAATTCAACGACCGTCTCACCACGCTGATCGACGATTTGTTTGAAACGATGAAGACGGCCGACGGCGCGGGGCTCGCCGCGCCGCAGGTCGGCGTGCTGCGCCGCGTCGTGGTCATCGACGCGGGCGAAGGCCCCGTCGAACTCGTCAACCCGGTCATCAAGCTCCAGGAAGGATTGCAGCGCGGTTACGAAGGCTGCCTTTCGTTTCCGGGCAAGTCCGGCTATGTCGAGCGGGCCGACCACGTGATCGTCGAGGGTTACGACCGCCGCGGCAGAAAACATATTTACGATACGAACGGCTTTTTTGCGCGCGCCGTCCAGCACGAGCTCGACCACCTCGACGGCGTCGTGTATTTAACGCGCGCCACCGAACCGCCGGCGGATTTTGTCGAGGAGGAAGGCGCGAAATGAAAATCGCCTTTCTCGGCACGCCGGATTTTTCGCTCCCGTCGCTCGAAATGCTTTACAGGAGCGGGCACGAACTGGCCGTGTTCACCCAGCCGGACCGCCCCGTCGGGCGGCACGCGGTCCTGACGCCGCCGCCGACCAAGGTATTTGCGCTTGAACACGGGCTGCCGGTCTATCAGTTTGAAAAAATCCGCCTGCCGGAGGGCGTTGCCGCGCTGAAAAGCTTCGCGCCCGAGCTGATGGTCACCGCCGCGTTCGGGCAGATCCTCTCGGCGGAAAACTTAGCGATCCCGAAATACGGCTGCATCAACGTCCACGGTTCGCTGCTGCCGAAATATCGCGGCGCGGCGCCGATCCAGTGGGCGGTCATCGACGGCGAAACCGAGACGGGAATCACGACCATGATGACCGACGCCGGCATGGACACGGGCGACATCCTTTTAACCGACCGCGTGACCATCGGCGAAAACGAGACCGCGGGCGAGCTGTTTGAGCGGCTCTCGGTCCTCGGCGCGGAAACGCTCCGCCGCACGATCGACGCGCTGGCCGCCGGAACACTCGTGCGCACGCCGCAGGACGAATCGCAGGCGACCAAATGCCCCATGCTCAAAAAGGAACACGGCAGGCTCGACTTTTCCGAAAGCGCGCAGGCCGTTCATAATCGCGTCCGCGGGACGAACCCCTGGCCGGGCGCGTTTGCGATGCTCGACGGAAAGCCGGAAAAGATCCACAAAACGAGTCTCCGGCTGCCGAACGTTGCATTTAACACGAACCAAGCCGGAGCTTTTTTGGTCGATTTGGACCGGAAGCGTTTGTTCGTCCGCTGCGGCGACGGCTTACTTGAAATTCTTGAGTTGCAGGCCG
>CAYUUB010000205.1:0-4386 GCA_964447725.1 uncultured Oscillospiraceae bacterium | reverse complement strand
TGGTCAACCGCGTCATCGTCGACCGCATCAGCGACGTGAACATGCCGTATACGGAAAATTCGCGCCGCTACCTGCTTTCGGAAGGATACGACGGAAAGTTTATCTTCGTTACCGGTTCGCCCATGCGCGAAGTGCTCGAAAACCAGAAGGAAAAGATTCTGCAAAGCGACGTGCTTTCCCGCCTTGGGCTGGAGGAAAAGAAGTACATCCTGCTTTCGGCGCACCGCGAGGAAAATATCGACGACGAAGGGCATTTCCTTTCGCTCATGCGCGCGATCAACGACATTGCCGAAACATACGACATGCCGGTCGTCTATTCCACGCACCCGCGGAGCAGGAAGTTTATCGAACAACGGGCGTTTCGCTTCCATCCCAACGTCCGATCCTTGGAACCGTTCGGCTTTTTCGACTACAACCGCTTGCAGCTTTCCTCGTACTGCGTGCTGTCCGACAGCGGGACGCTCTCGGAAGAGAGCGCCATGCTGGACTTTCCCGCCGTACTGATCCGGACTTCCACCGAGCGTCCGGAAGCGCTGGATGCGGGGACGATCGTTCTTGGCGGCGTAACGCGAAAAAGCGTCGAGCAGGCGATGGCGCTGGCCGTTTCCATGTTCGAGAACAATGAACCGACCGCCATGCCGGACGATTATCAGGACGTCAACGTCAGCGTAAAAGTCGTAAAGATCATCGAAAGCTACGCGGATATCGTCATGCGCACAACCTGGGGCAGGTAATGGGCGCAGGCACAGTGAAAAACGAGCCGCCGCGGGTTCTATACGGATCGACACTGATGAGCGCGGAGACGTTTTCCGCGCTGTTTTCGCATGCGACGGTGCGCCCGAGCCTCGCGGCGCAGAAGTATCACGGGCTTATGACCAGGGGATTTGCGCAAAACGGGATTTCCATTACCGCTCTGAGCGCTCCGCCGGTTTCGCGGCAGACGAGCCGCAGACGGTTCGTGCGCGTTCGGGATGAGAAAAAGGACGGCGTGTCGTTCCACTATCTACCGGTCGTTGCGGTTCCGGGGCTGAAACATGTGCTTGTCGCCGCCGGCGCATTTTGGTACACGCTGACACGTTTGAAACGGTCGGATTTCGCCGTCTGCGACGGGTTGAACATCGCGCTGAGCGCGGGCGTTGGCGCGGCGTGCAGGCTGAGGCGCCGGCCCTGCGCGGCAATCGTGACCGACGTGCCGGACATTCTTGCCGGCGGGCGGACGCGGACGTCGAAAGCGAATACGCGCCTGCTGGCACGGTTTGACGGATATATTTTACTCACCGAGGCGATGAATCCGCTGGTCAATCCGCGCGGGAAACCGTTTCTGGTTGCGGAAGGACAGGTCGACGCGACCATGTCGGACACGGCGAACGAATTGGCCGGCAAGCACCCCGAAAAAGTTTGCCTGTATGCCGGAATGCTGCATGAAAAATACGGCATGGTCCGATTGGCCGAGGCGTTTCGAATGGTGAAAGACGAGTCGGCGCGCCTTGTTCTGTATGGCGACGGCGACGCGGCGGACCGCATTCGCAAACTTGCCGGAACGGACGGCAGGATCGAATACCGCGGCGTTGCGGACAACCGGACGGTCGTGCAGGAAGAGCTGAAAGCGACGCTGCTGATCAATCCGCGGCCTTCGAACGAAGATTTTACGGCGTATTCGTTCCCGTCGAAAAATTTGGAATACATGGTTTCGGGAACGCCGGTGCTGACGACGAAACTGCCGGGGATGCCGCGCGAGTACGACCGATATGCGTATCTTTTCGACGACGAATCGACGGAAGGCATGGCAAAAACGCTGAATGCAGTCCTCGGACTCCCGCGGGAAGAGCTCCACGAGCTGGGCGGGCGGGCAAAGGCGTTTGCACTGAAGAACAAGTCGAATACGGCGCAGGCGCGCCGCGTGATGGATTTTTTGAAGATGCTTGAGCGGAATGGAACGCTGCGCAAAAGGAAGTAATACCATGGCTGAAAATACATGCTTAAACCGACGGCAAAATATAGCGGAGGGCCCGCAGGCGCGCGTTCTGTTTTTGGGCGGCGCGGACATGCCGGAGTCAGAGAACGCGCTTTCGTTCGACGCGGAGCTGAAACGGTATGCCGGTGAGCACGACTATCGCTGCGGAGCGCTGGTTTCCTGCGCCGCTGCCGACTGGCTGCAGGAACGGGATATGGGTCTCGTTTCGCTGCCCGGCATGACGCTGCAGGAATTGTTCGCGGCCCGCGAAGCGCTCACACCGGCGGTCGGAATCGGCGTTGGGGAGAACGGCGCGCTGGCGAACCGGCCCGGGGTCGTCGCGGTCAACGGCGTCCGGCTGGGGGTTTTGTCCCTGAGCGAGACAACGGAGAACGGCGGCGACGGACGTGCCGCGGAGGCGGACATTGAGGACCTGGCCGTTTACGATCATGTGCGGATGCTGCTCCCGCAGTGCGATCATGTCGTCGTGATTTGCCGCGCGGGGCTGCCGGGCGTCGGGCTGCCGCTTCCGGAGTGGCGGGAGCGGTTCAGGCGGCTGATTGAAGCGGGCGCAAGCGCCGTGCTGGACGTCCGTTCGGACGAGCCGATGGGATGGGAAGAATACGGGCGCGGCGTCGTGTTTTACGGGCTCGGCAGGCTGACGGGCGACTCGCTCGCCGTGTCGATAACGTTCGAACGGAACGGGCGGTTCACCTACGAGTCGCGCCTGCTGGAAGCGGGAGCCGATACGATCGGCTTTTCGGCCGACGATGCAAAAAAAGAGGCGGTCAACGCAAAGAACGCGTTGCTCGCGGACGAAACGCGGTATCTCGATGCGGTCGAACGCGCATGCACGGCGTATTGCCGGGCCGAAGGGTACGAAACGCTTTTTGCTTCCGTTTCGAATCGCGGCGGTTTCTCCGGTTTCCTTCGCAAAATACGGAAGGACGACCGGCAGGACGGCGAAGCGATGCTGAAAAGCATACTTGCGGAAACGTCGCGCAGATCTGCGGTTTTGCGGGCGCTGGACGCAAAGGAACGGACGAAAGCCGGGGATGAGAAATGAAGATATTATGGGTGGTTGCACCGATGCTGCCGCAGATAGCAAAGCTGAGCGGCAGCGCGCAGCAGTTTGCCGGCGGCTGGCTCAACTCCGTCTGCGATGGATTGCTTTCGGACGAAGCGAACGAGCTGTTCGTCTGCTACCGTTCGGACGGGCGCACGCTGAGCGGCAAGAGTGGCAGGCTTTCCTACGAATCGTTCGAGCAGGATACGCTGCGGTATTCTGTTCGGACGCAGCAGCAATTTGAAGAAATTCTCCGGCGCGAACAGCCGGACGTCGTCCACGTCTGGGGGACCGAGTATCCGTTTACGCTGGCGATAACGAACGCCTGCGAACAGACGGGCATGCTCGACCGCATGGTCGTCAGTATTCAAGGACTGTGTTCCGTGTATGCATGGCATTTTGCCGCGGGGTTGCCACAAAAGGTGGTACGGGGAGCGACGTTCCGCGATTTTCTCCGGCGGGACAACATCTACCGCCAGCGCGAGAAATACGTTATCCGCGGCGCGTTCGAAACGGCCGCGCTGCAAAAAACGAAACATGTGATCGGCAGGACGGACTGGGACCGCGCCGGCGTGCGCCAGATCAATCCGGATGCGGCGTATCATTTTTGCAACGAAACCCTTCGGAATACGTTTTACAAAGGGAAATGGGACGTAAACACATGCACTCGGCACACGATCTTCGTATCGCAGGGGAATTATCCGGTCAAGGGACTGCATAAAGCGCTGGCCGCGCTGGTGTTCCTAAGGAAAGAATTTCCCGACGCGCGGCTGGTCACGACGGGAGAAGACCCGCGCGGCGGTTCGCCGCAAAAGCGGCTGCGGCGATCGAGCTATGCGAGATATCTGGGAAAGATTATTCGCGCCTGGGGGCTGGACGGCAGCGTCGAATTTACGGGGATGCTATCGGCGGAGCAGATGAAAGAACGATATCTTGACGCGCACGTCGCGCTGACGCCCTCGTCCGTCGAAAACAGCTCGAATTCCATCGGCGAGGCGATGCTGCTCGGCGTGCCCGTTGTGGCGAGCTATGTCGGCGGAACGCCGAACATGCTAGACCACGGGGCGGAAGGATTCCTGTACCCGTTCGATGCGCCGTACATGATGGCCGAGTATATCCGGGATATTTTCTCCGACGACGCGCTCGCGAAAAAGCTTGGCGATAACGGACGTATACGCGCGCAAAAGCGGCACGACGCGGAACACAACCTGTCCGAACTGAACGAAATCTATCGTTGTCTGTCGACCGGGACGGACCGGAAAGGCTGAAATGGGAGTTTTCGGCATGGACAACCCCATACGCAAGCGGTTTGCCGCGAACACGGGCTGGCTGATTGCGCAGAGCGTGTTTCAGTATGTCCTTTCGG
>CAYUUB010000204.1:0-4388 GCA_964447725.1 uncultured Oscillospiraceae bacterium | reverse complement strand
GTCCTTCGTCGCCACCGGCACCGTCGCCGTCACTTCGATCTTGCCCTTCCACTCCCTGTGCAGACGCAGGCTCTCTTTTGCGTAATCCATCTGTTTCTTTCTCCTTATCGCCGGGTCGCATGTCCCGGTTACTGATTCGCTCCCGTTCGGTTATGCGTCCGCACGCGGGAGCGTCGATCCGCCGTACGGCATGACCAGCACGCTTGCGTCCATGCCGCATTTGCCGATCGCCGCGTCAAACGCGGCCTGCGCGCTTGAAAACGGCGTTAGGAAGATGCTGCTCACAAACGCCGGCTCCAGCTCGGACACAAGATAGATATCCGCGTGTTCGAGCACCATGGCGATTGCCGCGGCTTTGTGCCCGCCGAGCTGAAAATCCCTGCCGATGCGCTCGATCATGCTGTGCGCACTGGGTGAACCGGTCATCCACCGCTCAAACGTGCGCTCGCCGAGTCCTTCCTTGCAGGAGCCGACCAGTATGATCACGCCGCCGTCCCTGACGGCATGCTTCGCATTGTCCAGCGCTTTTTGCGTCTGGTAAAGGTTCAAGTCCTTCGGCGCGCCCCCCTGCGAAACCACGACGATGTCCGCGCGGTCGTGGATCGGCTTGGCATAGAGCTTGTCGAGATAGCGGCAGCCTTCCCTGTGCGCCTGAACCACGTCGCCCGCAACGGCACGCACGATCTGCTTGTGTTCGTCCAGCACCACGTTGACGATGAAGTCCACGCCGACCATGGCGGCGGCTTCCTCGATATCCTCGCGAACCGGGTTGCCTTCCAGCCGGCCCGCGCAGGCGGCCTGTTCGACCATGCGGCTGTGGTTGCTTTGGATGGCGCCGCGCGTGCTCACGCCAGGCATGATCGCTTTTGCGCCGCCGGAGTATCCGGCAAAATAGTGGAACTCGATATTGCCGAGGCAAATTCGCCTGTCGGCCTCCGCAACGACGCGCACGATGTCCACCGGTGTCCCGCGCGAGGTCGTCCCGATATGCACGCAGTCCGAATCGTCACCGTCGACGCAGGCAATTTCGGAAAACGCCCGTTCGCCGGCAAGCTTCTTCCGCTCCTGCGGGGTCTGCTTCCTGTGGCTGCCCAGCGCGAAAACGAGCGTAATATCTTCCTTCTTTACGCCCGCGGCATACAGTTCGTCCAGCAGCAGCGGCATCACCTTGTAGCTTGGCATGGGGCGCGTGACGTCGCTTGTAATAATCGCGATCTTTTCGCCGGGGCGCACGATTTCGCTCAGCTTCGGCGTGCCGATCGGCTCTTTCAGCGCGCGGGCAACCTCGGCCTCTCCCGTCAGTTCATGATCGACCTTGTTGGGGAGAAGCACGCAGATCAGGTTTCCGTCCGGAACGTTGAGCTTTTGCGTCCCTTCGCCAAATCCGAGTTCGAACTTCATTGCTTATGTCCTTTCCCTGCGATGTTCGTTCTCCGGCAAAAACGCCTTGGTCGCATGCCGCAGCGCTTTCACGACCGGAAGTTCCTCCCCGGTCAAAAAGCGGATCAGCGCGCCGCCGCCGGTGCAGATATAGCCCATCTTATCGACAAGGCCGTATTTCTCCGTCGCCGTGATGCTGTCGCCGCCGCCGACCACGGTGTGCGCCGCCGTCTCTCCAAGCGCTTTCCAAACGACGTTTGTGCCGAGTTCCGTCTCCGGTTTCTCAAACACGCCCATCGGTCCGTTGACGAACACGGTCTTTGCGGACATGATCTTGTCTTCGTAAATCCGGGCCGTCTTTGCGCCGATATCCAGCACGCCCGCGTCCGCCGGAAGCTTACCGACGTCCGCTTCCGCGCGCGCGCCGTTGCCGTCGAGAAACGCCGCGTCAACCGGAAGGACGATCTTATCGCCGAACTTTTTCAGCAGCGGTTTGGATTTTTCAATGAACTCAGCATAGTTTGACTTTTTGATGAAGTCAAGGCTCGCGCTCCCGATTCCTTCGCCCTTTGCCGCGAGCAGGATGTTGGCCACGAGCCCGCCTGTGAGCACCATGTCCGCGGAGCCGCCGGACAGTACGGTCTCCATCATCAGAAACGCGTCCGCTACCTTCGCGCCGCCTAAAACGAACACGCACGGGCGTTCCGGCGATTCCATCAGTTCGGAGATCACGCAGAATTCTTTTTCGAACAACCTGCCCATCATGCTCGGCAGCACCTGCTCGAATCCGCAGAGCGACGGCTGATCGCGGTGCGACGCGGCGAACGCGTCGCAGACGTAATAGTCCGCCAAGGGCGCGAGCTTCGTAACGACCTGCGTCTGCGCCTGCTGCTGGTGGGACAAGCGCAGCTTCGTCTCAAAGAGCGTCTGTTCCTCCGAGCAAAAGCGGACGTTGTCGAGCAGCAGGATTTCGCCGTCCTTCAGCGAACGGATCGCGTCCCTCGCGGCGGGACCGGTCACGTCGTCGATAAAACGCACGTCACGGCCAAGCAGCTCGCTCATGACTTTCGCGTGCGGCGCGGTCGTGTAAAAATTCTTATATTCGATGTCGCTGCCCTGGTGCGCCAGCAGCACGAGCTTCGCTCCGCGCCCGGATAGTTCCCGTATCGTCGGAATGCACGCGCGGATGCGGTTGATGCTTTTCAGCGTCCCTTTTTCGCGGTCGACCGGCTGGTTGACGTCCACGCGGCATAAAACGGTTTTGCCCCTGACGTCATAGGCGTCCAGCGTGTTGATTCCAAAGCGCGTTTTGTTTTTATCGTTTTTTTGCTGACCTGACGAATAGATATCCGTTTTTCTACTCATCCTCATAGCAAGGACCCCTTTCGATTCGGCTGCGTGCGGACTTAGTGTCCGCACGCAGCCCATAATACAACATACAACTTATTTAAACAGACCAATTTTCAGGTATTCGTTGGTCTTTTTGGTGCCTTCTTCACGGGTCAGCTGCATTTTGCACGCGGCGCGGATGCCGTCCATCGTTTCCGGAATCGTCACGCTTTCCTGCGGGATATTGATGGCGTACATAATGTCGTCGCCCGATTCCACGATGGAATCCGACCACAGGCCGATTTCGTACATATCGCCGCGCGTATGGCCAAGGTCGCGCGCATATTTAAACAGGCTCGCATTGCCGAGGAATCCCTCGTCGATCGAAACGACGCGGATACGCGGGTGCTTCTGGAACGCTTCCAGCGCCATTTCCTTCGTGATCTTCTTTTTGCCGTGCGCAACGACCGTGATGATGTGCCCGTGGGTCACCGGCGTATGCACCAGGATGCCCGTCGCATCCACATGCGGCATGATGGTCATAAGGTCGACCGCCTGATGAGACGGCGCTTTCTCCATCTGGAGCGCGTTGGTAAGGCCCCTGTGGTAGTCGCCCGGGTCGGCTACGCGGCGAATGATCGTGATGGCCACGCGCTCCAGCCCGTATGCACGGTCGAGGCAGTCCACCGAGCGGATCAGTCCGGTCGTGTTACAGCTGGTCAGCTTTAAATAGTCCTTGCCGACGCCCTTTTCATAATTGGCATAGCCATGGAAAAATACGTCCGCAACGGCGTTCTTTTCGCCGCCCTGGAAGATGGCTTTGACGCCCGCCTTTTCATAGAGTTCCTTGTTCTTGGCGCCAATGCCGCCCGGGCTGCTGTCCAGCATGATATCCACGCCGTGGATCAAATCGTCGAACGTTCCGGCAACCGGAATGTCCAGAGCGTCAAGTTTGCTCTTGTCCGCGCCCGCAACCAGATACAGGTTGTACGGCATGCCTTTTTCTTTCAGCGCGCGGATTGCAAGCGTCGGCGCAAGATCCGCCACGCCGACCAGTTCCATATCGCCCTGCAAGGCTACGCCGTCCGCCAGCCGCTGGCCGATCGTTCCGTACCCCGCTACGCCGACTCTTATCTTCTTCATCATCTGTCTCCTTAATTATTGAACAATATTCATCAATCTTTATTTTTCGCCACAGAAGTATTCCGCCCCATAAGCGCGCGAATATCCCGAATCACGATCCAGCATCCGAACACGGCTCCTACCGCGAAGAGAACGCCGCATCCCCAGAGGAAATACGTCCCCCCCTGATTTATGCCGCCGTCCGTCGCCGCCCCGATCAACAGTTTCACGGCAAAATAGACGAGCGCCAAGCTTGCCGCGCCCTTGACGACCACCTGCATTTTCTTGCTGAAATCCAGCATTCCCTTCGGTTTCTCATCAGGATACATATCGGCGCCTCCACTTCATCCTTCTGCTTTGGAATATTTTGCCTGTTCGCAGGCTTTTAAGTAGCTGATTGCCTTTCGGGCCGTGGTGTCCCTGTCCGGGTCGGGCAAGCATTCCACCGTTACCCATCCGTCGTATCCGGACTCGTCGAGAGCCTCGAAAATACGCCGGAAATCGAATTGGCCGCTGCCCGGGTATCGGCGCGAATTGTCGGCGACGTGCAGATACCC
>CAYUUB010000203.1:0-4409 GCA_964447725.1 uncultured Oscillospiraceae bacterium | reverse complement strand
GCCCGTTCCCCTACTGGACGGATCCCGACCACGTGTACCTCGAAAACGAGGTGCTCATCTGCGCCATGCAGTACGCCTGCCCGGACGAGGACATCGGCTTCCGGTATGAAAATCCGATCCTCATCAAAAAGGACTGCTGCGAGTACATGAGCAAATTCCCGCTCGCCATCGAAGTGATCGAATAAGCAATTAGCAACGTAAAAAGCGCGGCCGCACGGTCGCGCTTTTTGTCTGTCAAAAAGTCTTAGGGATTGTTAAGGGTCGCAACCCTTAACCCATACATTCCGGCTATGGCGGTTCATCCGCCATAACGGATCGCCCGTTTCGGGCGGTTTCCCTGTGCGTTTTGCCGCCCGGGAGCCCAAAGGGCGAGAGGCAAAACGTGGTTGTCCCGTTAAAAACTCGTTTTTAACGGCTTGGCCTACTCCAGCCGGACGAAGACCTCCGCGCCGTGCTTGCACACAGGGCAGATGAAGTCCGGGGGCAAAACGTCGCCCTCGTAAATATACCCGCAGACGGTGCAGAGCCAGCCCTTTTTCTTCTTCTGCTCCGCGGTCGGCTTCGGCTTGATATTCTTGCGGTAGTATGCATATGTGACCGACGGTTCGGACGAAAGCTTCTTCGCCTCGGTCAGGTCGGCAACGAACAGCGTGTGCGAGCCGTAGTCCACGGCGGAAATCACCTTGCCGCTGATCAGCGCGTTCACGCCTTCGGTCACATAGAGCAGTCCGTTTGCGCTTCGGGCGGTCGCGTCGAACGTCTTGAACTTGTCAACGTCCTTGCCGCTGTGCAGGCCGAAACGCTCGTAGAGGTCGAACTTGGAACTTTCGGTCAAAACCGACACGTTGAACACACCGGTCTTCAGGATCATATCATGCGTCAGATTGCCCTTGTTCACCGCGATCGAAATCCGTTTCGGCGTGTTGGTGATCTGCGTGACCGTGTTGATGATGCAGCCATTGTCGCGCTCGCCGTCCTTTGCGGTCAGCACGAACAGGCCGTAGCTGAGGGTGAACAGCGCCGCGTTCTCGATCTCGCCGGACGGCACTTCCGTTATCTTCGGGATATCGATCGTCGCGGCGATTGCGCCAACCAGCGCGTCGATCTCCCCGCTCTGCGAATTTTTGATCGCGGAGCGGACGGTGACCATGCTGTCCAGAAATTTCATGTTTTTCTGCCCGGAGAGCATCTCTTTCATGAGCTTTCCGCTCTGCGGCGCCCAGGAGCCGTTTTCGATAAACGCGACCGTGCGGTTCTGGATGTTATGCAGCACGAGGTCGCGGATCAGTTCCTCCATCGTAATAAAGATGCCCGCGTTATAGGTGGACGCGGCGAACACCAGATGGCTGTAACGGAACGCCGAAGATACCATCTTGGACGTCGGGTCGACGGAAACGTCAAACAACGCGACCTTTACGCCCGCGTCGCGCAGGCGGCAGGCGAGGATCTGCGCCGCGTTGGCCGTGTTGCCGTAAATGGAGGCGTACGCGATCATGACGCCCGATTCCTCCGGCTCGTAGCTGCTCCAGCGGCGGTATTTTTCAATATATGCGCCGAAATCCTTCCTGTGCACAGGCCCGTGCAGCGGGCAGATCATCTGCGCGTCCAGCGCGCCGACCTTCTTGAGCGCGGATTGTACCTGCGGGCCGTATTTACCGATGATGTTGGCGTAGTAACGCCGGGCTTCTTCCATGAACGCACCGCCATAGAAGTCGAGCTCGTCTGCAAACAGCGCGCCGTTGAGCGCACCGAACGTGCCGAACGCGTCCGCGGAAAACAGGATTTTATCGGTCTTGTCGAACGTAAACATGACCTCCGGCCAGTGCACCATGGGCGCCATGACGAACATGAATTCGTGCCTGCCAGTGGAGAGCGTTTCGCTCTCCTTCACGAGGATGGCGCGCTCGCCGATGTCCTCGTCGAAAAACTGTTCGATCATGGCCTTCGTCTTCGCGTTGCAGACCACCTTGACCTCCGGATAGTGGCAAAGCAGGTCCATCAGCGTCGCGGAGTGGTCCGGCTCCATATGCTGGACGACGACGTAGTCCAGCTTGCGCCCGTCGAGCACGTGCGCGACGTTTTCAAAAAAAACCTTGCCGATCGCCTTGTCCACGGTGTCGAACAGGACGGTTTTTTCATCCATTATGAGATAGGAGTTGTAGGAAACGCCGTCCGGAATCGAATAGACGCCTTCAAACAGCATCAGCCTCCGGTCGTCTCCGCCAACCCACATGATATCGTCGGTTACTTTTCTTGTACAGTACATTGTCTCTTCTGCCCCTTTCCATATGAATCGCTCTGTTTCAAACCTTTTATCCATACCCGCGCTGCTTCAAATGATCCGCCGCGGGTCAGCTTTCATAATCCGTCGCAAATGCGGAAAACCCGCCGCTCTGCGTTTGGGTCCCGTCCTGCGAAACCCAGAGCGCTTCCACGCCGTCCAGCGATTCGACCAGCGCCATGCCTTCGTCCAGCGGCATGCTGAACAGCCCCGTCGTCAGCGCGTCCGCCAGCCCCGAATCCTCCGTCAGCACCGAAACGGAATCGTAATACGTCGACGGCATCAGCGTAGCCGGGTCGATAATATGATGGTAATCCTCGCCGTCCACGGTATAGTAGCGTTCGTACGTGCCGCTGGTGACGAGACTCCGGCCGTCCACGTTCACAACCTTGAGATAGCCGCCCGAATACGGGTCCTGAATGCCAACCTGCCAGTTCGTCCCGTCCGGCCGCGTGCCGATTGCACAGACGTTGCCACCCGCGCTGAGCAGCATGGAGGTCACGCCTTCGCTTTTCATCTGCTCCATCACCTGTTCGACGGCATAACCCTTCGCGATCGCGCCGACGTCGATGCGCATGTCCGCATCCGCAAGGTACAACGTGCCGGCCGCGCGGTCGATCACGATGTCGTCGATATCCATATGTTCCGCCGCCTGCTCCAGCAGTTCCATCGGCGGAAGCGCCGCATTGTCCGGGTCTTCGAGCCCGGCTTCCCGGTAATCCGTCCAGATGGCGAGCACGCTCCCCATGGCAACGTTCAGCCTGCCGTCGGTCAGCGCGTCCATGTCCTTTGCAAATGCAGCGAGGTCCAGAATTTTTTCGTCCACGGCCACCGGCGCCGCGCCCGCGTTTTCATTGACGGTGCAAAGGTTGTTCATTCCGTCGTACGTATGGTAGATATCGTAAAGCCGATGATACTCCGTCAGCAGTTCGTGCGCTTCCTGTATGCGCGCGGCCGCGTCCGTTTCGCTCGTATCGTAGATCACGACCATAGTCACGGTGTCGAACACGTCGAAAAACGTCTGCTCGTACCGCTGCGGCTCTTTGGCCGCCGCACACCCGGCGAGCAGAAAAGCCGTCGCGCAGAGCAATGCGGTTATGCACGTCCTCTTCTTCGTTCTCTCGTTCCTCCCCGGCACATTGCATGTCTGTTGGCATTATTCCATGTTTTTCATGGTTTCGCAAGTCTAACCTTGTCTCTCACCAGGTTGCGTATCTTTTTTTTGCGGACGCGCTCCCGGCCCGTTTTTTCCGGAGCCGCCGCGGCTGTGCTTCAGCCCCTGGAACGTATATTTTGCAATCACTCCAGTCAGCGCGCCGGTGATCACCGCCGCGACCAGCAGCACGGGCAGATATGCCAGTACCGTGCGCGTTCCCACAACGAAGCAGGCGACGATCATCTGCCCGATGTTGTGCGCCGCCGCGCCGCATACGCTGACGCCGATCACGCTCACGCCCTTTACTTTTTTGATCAGTATCATGGCGATCAGGCTCACGACGCCGCCGGCAAAACTGTATATCATGGCCGCAACGCCGCCAAACAGCACGCCGGACAGGCCGACCTTGAGGATCATCAGCAAAATCGCGCTTCGGATATCCAGAAGGTACAGCGCATACAGAAGAACGGTGTTCGCCAGGCCCAGTTTGACGCCGGGGATCGCCGTAATCGGAATCAGATGCTCTACATAGCCGAGCACGAGCGCGACCGCGGTCAGGATGCCGAGGCGCGTTACGGTGTTGACGTCCGTTTTTTTTCCGCTCATCGTCCGTCCTCCTCGCCGCCCGTGACTTCGACCGACACGCCGTTGGGCATGCAGATAATCCAGTTGTTCATCAAGATATCGTCAAGATTATACGGATCGATTACGCCCCGCTTGACGCAAAGCTGGTTTTTACAGGTGGAAGATTCCATCCGCACGCCGCTTTCGTCGATGACGACGACGTTCACCTTGCCGTTGCCCTGGTCGATGGTGATGGTCTGATAATCGTCCGCCGACACGCGCGCATACACCTCGCCGCCAACGTAAATGGTCACCGTCGCCGCCGCGTCCGCAGGCTGAAGCAGCCTAGAGGCGGCAAACGCGACCAAGGCCAGCAGCAGCACGCCGCCGATGATGAACCAGTCCCTT
>CAYUUB010000202.1:0-4421 GCA_964447725.1 uncultured Oscillospiraceae bacterium | reverse complement strand
GGTCCCGCGTCGGCAAAGAGCGCGGGGGACGCTTCCTTGCAAAGCCGCAGCATCTTGTTGGCAAGGTCGCGTATTTCGGTCTGCGCGTTCATGCAGCAGCGAATTTTGAACCAGTCGAGCAGGGCGTGCGCGTTCATGCCGATGAGCGCCTTGAATTCGGTCGCCTGCGGTTTGAGGTAACGCAGCTCTTCTTCCTTATAACCCGCGTCGACGCCGGTGTCGTACCATTCTTCGAGCATGTTCAGAAGATCGGTTGCGCCGAGGCTGACTTTCGTTCCGTCCGGCAGGGTGCACTCCGCCGTGTGATCCAGAATGGAATCCGGCAAAACCACGTCGTAGGAACGTTTGCCGCGTTTATCCGGGCGGCCGCTCTTGATCAGATAACTCGCGAGGCGCTTGCGCACCAGCTGTACTTCCGTCACGCGCGAATATCCTTCCACGCCGAAAAGGAAGTAGTCGAATTCCGTTGCGGCGAGATGGCCTTTTTCAATGATGCTGCGTACAAGCTTGGCGTTGTAAGGCGAAGCGACGATTTCATCCAGACTTCGTTCGCTTCGCGTAAAGCGCGCGGCTACGTCCGTATAGACTTTTCCACCGCCTGCAATCAAAACGACGGTGCCGTCGCCGACCCGCATCTGGTTCATAGTTTGACTTCCCCCTGACGATTGATCACTTTTTCGATTCCTGCATTCTTGATAAGCCGCGTGCACATCAGGCACGGCGTCGGGTTTTCGATCGGATGGTCGAGCCCTTCGAATCCGGAGAGGTAGAGCGTGCTGCCAATCATTTCGTTTCTGCTTGCGCTGATGATCGCGTTGGCTTCCGCGTGGACGGCGACGCACTTCTCATACTGCTCGCCGTGCGGGATTCCGTGCCGTTCGCGCCAGCAGGTGCCGACGTCGCAGCAGTTTTCGTCGCCGCGTGGCGCGCCGTTATAGCCGGTTGCAACGATTTCGTCGTTTTTTACAATGACCGCGCCGTATTGCCGGCGCAGGCAGGTGGAGCGCTTTGCAACCTCCGCCGCGATGGAAAGATAATAATCCTGTTTTCCAATTCGTTCCATATAGCTCACCTCTTTAAAAAGTATTTTCGCATAAGAACGAATCGTACGTCAAGAGAAACAGGGCGAAAGAAACGCGCCGTATCGTCAGCGGTCCAAGCCGGGAATGGCGGCAGGCGCGGCGTCGACCGGCTGAAGCGTGCGGATGCGCTGATTATAAACATAGACGAACAGCAGGGTGCTGATAATCAGGCTGAAGACTTCCGCGATGGGGAACGCCCACCAGACGGCGGATACCGTCCCGACGAAATGCGCGAGCAGCCACGCGACGGGGACCAGCACGACCAGCTGACGCGCCAGCGAAATATACATGCTGTAGGCCCCCTTGCCGATGGCCTGGAACATCATGGAACAGCAGATGCTGACAGCCGAAATGGTCAGACTGATGGGGATGATGGTCATCGCCGACCGGCCGATGCTGAGCATGTCCTCCGAGGCGTTGAACAGGGCCAGGATCTGGTCCGGCAGGATCAGGAACAGCGCGGTCATGATCGCCATGAGGACGACGCCGGTGACGACCGTGAGCTTCCATGTTCGCATCATGCGTTTCCTGTTGCATGCGCCATAGTTGTACGCAATGATGCTCAGCGAGGCGTTGGTCACACCGAACAGAGGCATCAGCGCGACGGACTGCACCTTGAAGTATACGCCGAATACCGCGACCGCCGTTTCGCTGAACGCGATCAGGATCGCGTTCATGACCAGCGTCATGATCGTTCCGATCGCCTGCAGCACGATGGTCGGGAGGCCTACCTCGTAGATCCCGAGGAGGATCGGCCCGTCGGGACGGAATTTACGGAACGTCAGCCGCACCTCGTTTTTCTTGCCGAGGATGACGATCAGCGAGAACAGCATGGCGATGGTCTGCCCGCCGACCGTTGCAATCGCCGCGCCCGCGATGCCGAGCTCCGGAAAGCCGAACAGGCCGAAGATGAGAATCGGGTCGAATATGATGTTAACGACCGCTCCGACCAACTGCATGAGCATTGCGTAAAGGTTCTTGCCCTGCGACTGCATGATGCGTTCGCAGAATACCTGAATGAACAGCCCGACGCAGTAGGTGCAGATGATGGAGAGGTATGTGGAGCCGTATGCCGCGGTCTCCGGGACGTCCGTATAGGCGCTAATAAACGACTTTGCGCCGAAGATGCCGAACAGCACGAAAACCAGCGAAGAGAGCAGCATAACGAAGAAACCGTTGCTGGCCGCGAGCTCCGCTTCGGCATGACGGCCGGCGCCGAGCTTGCGCGATATCAGCGAGTTGATGCCGACGCCGGTGCCGACCGCGACGGCGATCATGAGCATGAAGATGGGGTATGCCAGCGAAACGGCGGTCAGCGCGTTTTCTCCGATATACGAAACGAATACGCTGTCGACAATGTTATACAGCGCCTGCGTAAGCATGGAGAGCGCGAGCGGAACGCCCATAGAAAACAGGAGCCTGCCTTCCGGCAGGACGCCCATCTTATTGGGTTGGACAGGTTGTCCCATTGCGTTGTCTTTATTTTCCATATCGATAGGGATTGTAGCACGAATAAAAATGAAGCGCAACCGAAACCGGAGATAGCGGCAAAAATTCTATTGAGGCGCGGCCTCGACTTGCATAAAAGTGCACGAAGATCAGAGAATTTCCGATTCGCGCAGGGCGAGGTTGTCCACCTCCAAGCCGCGTTCAAGCGCGTAGTTGACGGTATAGAGCGTGCCGCCGTGCATGCGTCTTAAATACGCGATGCAGCAGGACGCGTGATCGACGAGATAGCGGTTGCGTTTGCGCATGGACGACGGGCTGCAGCGCTCCGCGGCGTAATAGACCCGCCCGTTTGCGGCGGACAGTATTTCGCCGTAACGCGCGAGGTCGCGCTCGCTCCAGCCGTCGGCCTGGTCGCGGCCCGGCAGGGCGAGGTACAGCCGGACGCCGGGGTTGCCGCGGGAAAGGCGAAGCACCGCCTCGGCGGCCATCGTGTCGAAGCCGAGCGCGCCGCCTGCGAGAAACGAGGTAAAGCCGTCGTCGAGCGCGCGAACGACGACGCGCTCAAGCAGCATGTGCAGCCGGAGCATGCCGAAACTGTCCTCCGCGCCGCGCGACGGAAGCGCCTCCGGCCGGTGCCCGGTGAAACAAAGCGCATGCGAACGGTCGAATTCAATGTCGCTTTCAATCAGAAACGGGTTTTGCATCCATCCTCCGTGGGCCGATCAGCGCGAGCGCGGGCTGCACGTCGCCGCCGCGCATCGCGGTATAAGCGGCGTTGAGCAGCGCCGGCGCTTCGGCGCAGGCCGTGTCGAACAGGTCGACAAACGATTCGTGCCGGATACGCTCCGGGTCCCAGGGCGCGGCCCACGCGCCGTGCGCCAGATTCAGCCGGTCGTCCGGGTCGGGATGGTGCGCAACGATGAAGCCGGTGAACTTCCCGGGCATGCCGAGACGCTGTTCGATGCGCGAAAAAAAGCGCAGCTTACGATCGTCCGGGTCGTAGGAAAGCGTGTTGACGAACAGCCATTTCCGCAAACCGCGCGCAAACGCACCCGCCGTCCGCATGTTGAAAAGGTCGCGGGACAGGCGCGTATGCATCGCGTCCAGATCGGCAAGGTTTTGCGTGCGATAAAAAACTTTCGGCGGCGCGGGCACGCCGGGAACGTGCGCCCGGTCAGTCATCATCAGGTCGAACCGGATTTCCGCGGGCGTATGCTCCTTTCCGGGGAAGCGCGCTTCGATATAGGGATGCGCGGTCGTGTCCAGCAGAAAATGGCACAGGAAACCGAGCGTATACGCCGTCAGTACGTCGTCGTTTGACGAGAGAGCGAACATTGCGGAAAAAATCCTGCGCGCATCGAGCGAGTGCAGCTTGCCCGCGAGCTCCTCGCGGCAGGGGACGAACAGCGGTTTCGGCCGCGAGTCTCCAAAATAGGGGTCCGGGCCCATCGTGCCGACCAGAAATTCGCCGCGGTGTGCGTCGATCAGCGCCCGCACCGTCGGATTCACTTGTTCACGCGCGATCAGGCCGACCAGCGCATGCGTAAAATTATATGGCATAACCTTATTATATGTGCATGACCATGGAAGGTTCAAGTGCCATTGAAAAAACAGTTTTTTATTGTACAAATAAATATATTATTTGGTAATAAGGCGTCCGACGCTTGTTTGTCGGGACGCTGGGTGCAAGCCTAAACACGAGTCGGCGGGAAACGCGCCCGCCCGGCGATGCCGCGCGGCGGCAGGGAAAAGCGGGCGAAGGAAACGCGGCCGGCGGACCCCGCCGGCTCCGCACGTTCGATGTTCAACAAAATCGCCCGACCGATGCGGTTATACAAAAAGACATGAATTTTTTCTAACGAAAACGTGTAAATTTTGAAAATCTTATGT